>CAJMRR010000011.1 GCA_905215835.1 uncultured bacterium
GGCGCCGCTCGCGACGAGCGCGAGCCGCGCGAGGATCGCGGTGGCGAGGGCTCGGCCGACCAGGGTCAAAAGCGCCGTCGCCGTCGCCGTTCCCGCAAGCCGCGCCAGGATGGTGGCGAGGGCCCGACCCCGTCTTCGTCCGCACCACAACCGCCCGCCGGCGAATAACGTCCGTAAGCGGATGTAACCCGCCTTGCCCCGAGCGCATCGGGGTATCATAGCGCCGAATCAACAACCCTCCCTGCGACCGAACGTAGGGAGGGTTGTGTCTTGAAGAGCCATCTGAACATATTGAGCCGTCTGCAGGGCGCCGGCGCCCTACCGTTTGCGGACGAATTGCTACCGTTTGCCGAGTGGGTGGCACGCGAGGCGCTCGAGGCATTGTCGCCAACACGATGTGCCGGCTGCGAGCGCGCCGGTGCGCTTATTTGCCAAGACTGCCTGACCGCGCTCACGCTCATCGACCCACGTCATAGCTGCACCCGATGCGGCGCCCCGTTTGGGGATTTGCTGTGCACTGAGTGTTCGGTCGAGGGCACGTCCTCGGCAATGGCGGAGGCACTCGACCGCTGCCTGGCGTGCGCTGTCTATGCGCATCCACTGCCGCGCATCATTAAAGCGTACAAGGACGCGGGCGAGCGACGTCTGGCTCCGTATCTGGCGGAGCTGGTCTACGACACCGCCCTGCATGCCCAGGTCGTAGCGCCCGATCGCTATGGAGGTGTGCTGTCCGGCGCGGATGCGGTGGTGTTTGTGCCTGCGACGGCGGCAGCGTTTCGGCGGCGTGGTTTTGATCATATGGAGGCTATTGCGCGCCCATTTTGCGAGCTGTCGGGTGTTCCCCTGCTCGATGCTCTCGTCAAGTACGGGCATGGCGACCAGCGTGAACTCGGTCGTGAGGAGCGCCGCGAGCGTGCCCAAGGCATGTACGAGACGGTTGAGGATGTGCGGGGCAAGCGCCTGCTGCTTATCGACGACGTTATCACCACGGGTGCGACGATGGCAGCGGCTTCGGCGGAACTCAAGCGCGCCGGTGCCGCGGCCGTTGATGGCCTCGCTATCGCACGCGTTTGGTAGGGGTGGTTTTGTGGCAGTAAAGATTGAGCGGCGCAACGAGCCGACAGGCGAACAGCTAGCGGCTTCCATAATTCTGACCGGTGCCTCGGCGCTGCGCATGATGCGCGCCGAGCGCCGGCAGATGGGCTATATCAGCTGGAAGGACCTTAATCCCGATGAAGAGCGCCGTGTGCTGCGCACATCGTCGCCCTCGACCGAGGACATCTATCTTCCCGATTTGGTGCGGATTGGGGCCGCAAGCGGCGAGGTGCAAGAGGATTTGTGCTTGCTGGTAGGGTCTGCAGCGCAGCGCCGCCGTATTCTTGGCGTGAGCTGGTCCGTATGCTCCGAGTTGCCCGCCGGCTCGATTCTAGAGGTGGAACCGGGGGTGTACAGTCTATCTCCCGAGGCCCTTTGCGTAGCCGTCGCGCGCGAGGTCGGCTGCATCCAGGCATTTGCCCTGGCCCAGGAGCTGTGCTCTAAGATTTCACTGAGTGACCGCGGGAAGTATCTGCCTCCCTACACCTCGCCTGTCGTGAACAAATTGGCAAAGGACAAAGACCAGCCGCCAGATGTCGGTTACTTTGAGGTCGAGTCCGTGCTGACACCCGATTGCCTGGTAGATTACCTCGCGGCATGCAAGGGGAGCGCGGCCAAGCAGCTGCGGCGGCTGTGTCCCTATCTGTCGGAAAACCTGCGTTCACCCATGGAGTGCATCATGCTTGCCATGTTTTCGCTTCCGTTTTCCTATGGCGGATTTGCCTGTGGTCCCTTTAAGACCGACTACAAGATCGAGTTCAACAACCGTGCACAGGCGATCTCGGGGATGCCGCATGCGGTTTGCGATGCCTTTCAGGAAGCAGCCCGGTTTGACTTGGAATACAACGGTGAGCTGGGCCATTCCTCTCGGAGGGGACGTATCCATGATGAAAAGCGCAACACGGGCTTGATTACTATGGGAATCGAGGTCGCGACGGTCAACAACGAAATGCTCTGTGACATGGAAGCGATGGAAGCACTCGCATGGCGCATCCACCAGCGTATGGGTAAGCGATATCAGAATCGCGTAGAGGCTCGTCGAAAGAGGCAAGATGCTCTGCTGAATACGCTCCGAGCGTGCTTTGGGCTTAAGCCGGTATAATTCGCGTCAAAAATAGGGGGTTATTCATATGCCCTGGCCAAAAAATGGCAAATATGAGTACTGTCACTAAATCAGTAACAGCAAAATCAAAGAATTTAGGACTCGGAGGCGTCGTAAAGTAAGAAGATAATAAACAAATGTAGAATAACTAAGCATCAGGTTGGCGACACTGAGCGCAAAATCTGTCCGAGAGGCCAAAATTGTCTGCTACTAAATTGGTAACAGTACTCATATTTGCTATTTTTTGGCCACGGCACCCTGAGACGGGTACCCCGGAGCTCCCCGTAGGGGAGCTCCGGGCTTCATGGGGGCACGAATGGTCCGCTCCGACCTGCAAAATCTGTGCTCACGGTGCGAATGACGCCCCTAACCTTAAACTTTAGCTTGAACTTAGCTATAATGCGCTACGTTCCTGCCAGGCTGTGGTTGCGGACGGACAAAATGTCCATCCTAGTCCAAGACAGACGCGGTCAAAGGGATCCACGTAAGCGACCGCGTGCGCGCGGCGCGATCATGGCGCGTCCTAGATGTAAGCCGCACCGTCCGTTCTACTTTCTTTGGGGCAATACCGCCTCGCGGGCGAGCGGGCCAGTCGTGAAGGTGGCTACGGCCTCCCGAGCAAACACCCCGGTGCGCAAGTGTGGGGTCAAATACCAGGTCAGCTGGTGGGAACAACCCGTTATTCCGCGCAACGCACGGATTGTATACGACACAGAAGGCAGGGTAGTGGACATGGTGAGGGGCAGCTTGATGCACGCGGCTCGGTTAGGTGCTGGGACCGCGGCGGTCATTGCCGTATTGGGCTTGAGCGGATGCGCGTTCAACCCACTGTCCACGTTCACGACGCCCACGATTGACCAGATCGAGCGCGAGACCGTTACCCCTACGGTGTCGGACGATGCCCTGGTCACTCCCGGTACCCTGACGGTTGCCCTCGATACCTCCGATGCCCCGCAGGCCATGCAGGGCGCCGATGGTAACCTCACGGGCTACGCGGTCGATGCTGCCCGCGCCCTTGCAAGCCGTATGGGCCTTAAGGTTGCCTTCGTCGATGCGTCTTCTGCCGATTCCGCGCTTGGCGACAAAAAGGCCGACATCTTCATTGGCGATATCAATTCCACGGATGGTGATATCAGCACGCTTGGTACTTGCCTGTACGACGCTGCGGCAGTGTTCGGAAAGACGAGCGACGGCGAGTCGCTGAGCGTTTCCACCGAAACGCTTAACACCGCTACCCTGGGCGTTCAGACCTCCTCGGCCTCGCAGGAAGCGCTCGCCAAGCAGAGCATCACGGCCAACCAAAAGACCTTCTCCAACATCAACGAGTGCTTTGAGGCGCTCGAGTCCGGCGAGATCGACTACGTGATTTGCGACTCCACTGCCGGCGGCTACCTTGCGCGCCTGATGAGCCAGATCTCTTACGTCGGCGCGCTCGAGACGCCCTCGACGCTCGGCGTCGCGGGCCTCGCGGCCAACGATGAGCTATGCCGTGCCGTGAGCGATGCCCTCGACGGTATCACGGTCGATGGCACGCTCGAGGCGGTCCACTCCATCTGGTACGGCACGATGCCCTATGACCTCACTACCAAGACGGTCTCGGGCGCTAACGTGCAGCCGGGCGACTCTGAGTCCAGTGAGACCACGTCCTCCGGCAGCGAGTCCTCCGATTCCGACAATGAGACCGCATCCTCCGAGGACAAATCGTCCAGCCAGGAAGGCGCCATCACCGACGACGACATTAACAAACTCAATAGCTAGTTATTGCTAGGGGTGGTGTCTCCTATACGTTGGAAAGGACACCTCTTCACGGTTTCAACACGCACTGCCGGGTTTCCCCAATAGGGGACCCCGGCTTTTTCATCCCTATAAAACCAGCAGGTCAAAGCCAATTTTCGGGACCAAATACAAATCTGTGGGCTCCCTCCTATAGCGCACTTTGCCATGGAAAAGTACGAGACTTCGGTATGCGGTATCAAGCAATCGTTATTCGGGTCTTTAGGAATCCGCGTGATTAAATGCACGGCAATGGGTACATAGCCAGTACAGTAAGTCCCCGAGGCAGATTGGAGCCACGTATGGATATCAAGGTTTCTGGACGCAAGACGACGGTAACCGATGCTCTGCGTGCGCATGTGGATGAGAAGATCGGCGAGGCGCTCAAGGTTTTCGATATCGAGCCCATGACGGTCGACGTTGTACTTCGCTATGAGAAGAACCCCTCGAACCCCAACCCGGCAATCGTCGAGGTTACGGTTCGTGCCCGCGGTTCGGTGATTCGCGTTGCCGAGCACGGTGCAGATATGTACGCCGCCATCGACCTCTCCGCCGATAAGGTCACCCGCCAGCTGCGCAAGTTCAAGACCAAGGTTGTGGACAACCGCCAGGGCGGTGCCAGCGCCGCGGATGTCGCACCGGTCGAGCGCGTTGAGGATCTGGCCGACCTGCTGCTGCCCGAGGAAGAGGACGACCTGCTCGTCCGCGAGAAGGTTATCGACGTCACCCCGATGACTGAGGAGCAGGCGCTGGTGCAGACAGATCTGCTCGGCCACGACTTCTACGTGTTCGAGAACGCGACGACTGGTCTCATCAATGTGGTGTATCACCGTAAGAATGGTGGATATGGCATCATCAAGCCCCGCATCGAAACACTTGACGAGTAAAATACGTTAACTTGCATGAGTTAACGGTTGGCGGCCATCCCATGCGGGTGGTCGCCTTTTTACGTAAGGAGTCGCTTTGATGGACAAGGCCGCATCCGCCGGTCATTCGGACCGTTGCCGCATCGTCGTCGATACCTGCTGCGACTTTAGCCCCGAGGTCGCCGCGAACCTCGATGTCGATATCCTGGGTTTCCCCTTCATTATCGATGGCGAGGAGCGCACGGATGACATCTGGTCGAGCATCACACCCAAGGAGTTCTACGACCGCATGCGCGCCGGTGCCCGCGTGTCCACCTCGGCTGTGTCGCTCGGTCGCTATATCGAGTTCTTTACCGAGTGCGCCAAAGAGGGCACGCCCACGGTCTACCTGTGCTTTACCTCGGCGCTGTCGTCGAGCTACAACTCCGCGTGCCAGGCGGCAGATGCCGTGCGCGCCGAGTATCCCGATTTTGAGCTTTACGTGGTCGACAACGCTCTGCCCTGTGCGACCGGCGCGCTCTTGGCGCTCGAGGCCGTGCGCCAGCGTTCGGCGGGACTGACCGCCAAGCAGCTGGTCGATTGGGCAAACGAGGCAAAGACCTACGTCCACGGCTACTTTACGCTCGAGAGCTTCGACGCACTGGCTGCCGGCGGCCGCATTCCGCCCGCGGCGGCGCAGCTCACGGCAAAGCTCGATGTCAAGCCCGAGCTCTCCTACGACCTTGCCGGCTCGCTGTCGCTGATCGGCGTCAACCGCGGCCGCAAGAAGGCGCTCAAGTCCATTCTCAAGTCGTTCCGCGAGAACTACGTGCCCGACCGCACCATGCCCATCGCCATCATGACGGCCGATGCCGAAAAGGACGGCGACTGGCTCGAAGCCGCCATCCGCAAGGAGGAGGGCTGCGCCGACGTCACGATCATTCGCAGCTCCGTGGGTCCCACCATTGGCTCGCACGTGGGCCCCGGCATGGTGGCCTGCGCGTTTTGGGGTAAGAACCGCGCCGAGAAAGCCTCGCTTTCCGACCGCATCGCGCGCCGTGTGCGCGGCCAGTAGGCAAGTGCTGCGGCCGTAATCGATCCCAACTCACTGCCCAAACGCTGGCACCGAGTATTCAACCTGGTAACAACACCCAACCCAAAAGGAAAGGTTTCATGGCAAACAAGCTCTCTGTCGCATTTATCGGCACCGGAATCATGGGTGCCCCCATCGCCGGTCACATTCTGGACGCCGGCTACCCCGTCACGGTTAACAACCGCACCAAGTCCAAGGCCGCGGCGCTCATCGAGCGCGGTGCTGCCTGGGCTGATACGCCGGCCGATGCCGTGGCTAACGCCGATGTCGTCTTTACCATGGTGGGCTATCCCTCCGAGGTCGAGGAGCTCTATCTGGCGGGCGACGGCCTACTCGCGTGCACCAAGCCGGGCGCGGTCTTGATCGACCTCACCACGAGCTCGCCCGAGCTGGCGCGCGACATTGCCGAGGCCGCCCAGGTTTCCGGCCGCATGGCGTTTGACTGCCCCGTCACCGGCGGCGAGGCGGGTGCTATCGCCGGCACGCTTACGGCTATCGTGGGCGCCACCGAGAACGACATCGCGCCGGTCCGCGATATCCTTTCCACCTTTGCGGCCAACATCTGTTGCTTCGACGGCGCCGGCAAGGGCCAGGCTGCCAAGCTCGCCAACCAGGTGTCACTGGGCGCCTGCATGGTCGGCATGGCAGACGCCATGGCGTTTGCCGAGCTGAGCGGCCTCGATCTGGAGAAGACCCGTCAGATGATCCTGGGCGGCACCGGCAAGTCCGGCGCTATGGAGAGCCTGGCGCCCAAGGCGCTCGACGGCGACTACAAGCCCGGCTTTATGGTCGAGCACTTCATCAAGGACCTGCGCTTGGCGCTCGCCTATGCCGACGATCGCGAGCTTGCGCTGCCCGGCGCCGACGTGGCCTTTACGCTCTACGACATGCTCGACGCCATCGGTGGTGCCAAGCTGGGCACCCAGGCCATCACGGTCCTCTATAAGGAGGAGGCCGACGCCATCGCCGCCGGTCTGGACTGGTCGCAGTATCGTCCCGAGGAGCATGGCGCTCACGAGGACGGCTGCGGCGGCCACGGCCATGACGACGGCCATGAGTGCTGCTGCGGCCACCATCACGGGGAGTAGCGCCCATGAGCTGGACGTTCGTGGTACTAGCGCTGGTGCTCTTTCTCTTTGCGATCTACATTGGCTTTTTGTGCGGCCAGTGGGCGTGCGAAAAGCGCGTGATCACCAAGCGCGACTACTGGATTGCCAACTTTGCAGGAGCGGCGGCAGTCGTCCTGCTGACTTGGGTGTTCTCGCTGTTCCCGCTGGTGCAGTTTGCGCCGATCGGCTGGCTCGGCGGCTTTATCGCCGGTCTTAAGATGAGCTTTGGCGAGTCCGTCGGTCCGTGGCGCAAGCACGACGAGGTCTTTAACGTCAACAAGGCTCATCGCGCCGCCGCCGACGCGGGCGACGCTGAGGAACGCCGCCGCGCACGTCGCAATGGCGCGGCCGACCGACAGCTCATCTCGGTCACCGATGACAGCAAGGGTGCTGGCAAGCACGCTAAGAAATAGTAAGAAGAGGTAACTATGGCAGAAAACAAAGACGAACAGCTCACCGACGAGGAGCTGGCACAGCTTCAGCTGGCAGAGGAGAACGAGAACGCCGTCGACCGTCTGGTCCAGGAGCTCGGCTGCCCCACGCGCCGCATCCGCCAGTTTGCCGCTCGTGTGCTGCACCTGCTTGCCGAGCGCGATCCGCAGCGCGTCGTGCCCTGCGTGCCCGCGCTGATCGAGGCGCTCGACCGCCCCGAGGCGCAGACCCGCTGGGAGGCCCTCGATGCCCTGACGGCGCTCGCTACCACCTGCCCCGAGCAGCTGGGCGATGCCTTTGAGGGCGCCGAGACTGCACTGTTCGACGAGATCTCCTCCACGCTGCGCTATGCCGCCTTCCGCCTGCTGTGCGTGTGGGGTGCCACGAGCGTCGAGCGTTCGCGCGAGGCTTGGCCCATCCTGGACGAGGCCATCCAGTGCTACCACGGCGACCTTGAGTATCGCGATATGCTCGGTTGCTTGTACGAGTTTGGCCAGGGCGAGATCGACGCCGAGGTCGCCGAGAAGCTCGCGCTGCGCCTTAAGTTCGACGCCGAGAACGGCAAGGGCAGCTATCTCAAGGCCCGTTCGAGCGAGATTTGCGAAATGCTTGTTAAACGTTTTGGCCTGGATCTCTCCAAAAAGAAGAAGCGTGCTAGCGTTAAAAAATCTGACGACGCCGAAAACGAGGAGTAACAGATTATGGCGCACGATGTAGTCCTGATTCCCGGTGACGGTATCGGTCCCGAGATTACGCAGGCCATGCGCCGCGTGGTCGAGGCAACCGGTGTCCAGATCAACTGGAACGTCCAGGAGGCCGGCGCCGGCGTCATGGACAAGTTTGGCACGCCGCTGCCCCAACATGTGCTTGATGCGGTCGCCGAGACCAAAGTTGCCATCAAGGGCCCCATCACCACACCGGTCGGCACGGGCTTCCGCAGCGTCAACGTGGCCCTGCGCAAGCATTTCGACCTGTACGCCTGTGTGCGCCCTTGCCTGTCACAGCCGGGCGACGGCTCTCGTTTCCGCGATGTCGACCTGGTTATCGTGCGCGAGAACACCGAGGACCTCTACGCCGGCATCGAGTTCGATGAGGGCGCTGCCGAGGTCGAGGAGCTCTCGCAGCTCGTTGAGCGTTCGGGTCAAAAGACCTTCGCCGCCGATTCCGCAATCTCGATTAAGCCGATCTCTATCGCCAAGAGCCGCCGCATTGTGGAGTATGCCTTTGAGTATGCCCGCCGCTGCGGCCGCAAAAAGGTGACGGCCGTGCACAAGGCCAATATCATGAAGGCGACCGACGGCCTGTTCCTGCGCGTGGCGCGCGAGGTGGCCGCCAGCTATCCCGATATCGAGTTCAACGACAAGATCGTCGACGCTACCTGCATGGGTCTGGTCCAGAACCCCAATGACTTCGATGTCCTGGTGCTGCCCAACCTGTACGGCGATATCGTCAGCGACCTGTGCGCTGGCCTGGTGGGCGGCTTAGGTATGGCCCCCGGCTCCAACATCGGTGCCGACTGCGCCATCTTCGAGGCAACGCATGGCTCCGCGCCCGATATCGCTGGCCAGGATATCGCCAACCCCACGGCCGAGATTCTGTCTGCGGCTATGATGCTCGATCATCTGGGCGAGAACGATGCGGCCAATCGTATCCGCGCCGCCGTGTCCGCCACGCTCGACGAGGGTAAGCAGGTTACCGGCGACGTATGTCGTGCCCAGACCGGCTCCGTCGAGGGCGCCGTGGGCACGCAGGCCTTTGCCGATGCCGTTATCGCGCACCTGGCCTAAGACATGCAGGCTGCAAACGCCTAAATAGTACTTAAGTGTTTGCGTATAACCTGAGAATCAATACGCCCGGCACTCTGTCGGGCGTATTCTATTGAAGACTATGTTTCCTAACAAGGAGTAACTGATATGGGTCTGATTCAAAAGAAGGACGAGAAGGACGAGATCGACGGCATCCAGATCATCGAGCGCGGCGAAGGCCCCGACGGTGACGAGGACGAGAAGATCGATCCGGTCGCCGGTACGTCTGCCGAGCACATTGCCGCCGGCACGACGGCCGAGGAGGAGGACGCCCGACTGGAGGCTCAGATTGCCGCGGATGCCGCTGACGAGAATCTGATGCCCGAGGCCCAGGATGAGGACGACGATATTCTGGGTTCCGATGAAGACGACCATGCATCCAGGCACAAGAAGACGATGATTGCCGCCTTTGTGGTTGCCGTCGTGCTCGCCGCCGTGGTCGGCTTCTTTATTGGCAATGGCGGCTTTGGCGGCAAGGGTGTCGGCTCGTCGACCCTGACCGAGGACCAGCTCGATTCGACCGTGGCAAGCTATAGCTACAACGGCAAGAAGAGCGACATCACCGCGCGCGAGGCCATCGAGAGCCAGTACAGCCTCGACACCGTCAAGGATAGCGATGGCAACTACACCGCTCCTTCTGCCGACGTCATCCTGTCCTACGTGCGCAACAAGATCCTGCTCGACGCTGCCGAGGACGAGGGCATTACCGTCTCCTCTAAGGAGATGAAGCAGTACGCCGAGGAATCCATCGGCACTTCGGACTACAAGACCATGGCCACGCAGTATGGCGTGTCCAAGGACCAGGCCAAGCAGATCGTCCGCCAGTCCGCGACGCTGCAGAAGCTCTACAAGAAGAAGGTGGGCGATAGCTCCGCAAGCATGCCGACCGCCCCGACCGAGCCTGCTGACGGCAACGAGGAGACCGCGAGCAAGGACTACGCCGATTACATCATCAAACTTGCCGGCGACGAGTGGGATAGCGAAAAGGGCACCTGGAAGGACGCCGATAGCACCTACGCTAAGGCCTTCGCTGACGATGCCTTTACGGCTGATAGCGCTACCTACAAGCAGGCCATGACCGCCTATTACACCGCCTACCAGCAGTACTCTTCGCAGGCTTCGAGCGCCAGCTCCAAGTGGACCGAGTATGCTAACGGCCTGTATGCCAAGGCCAACATCAGCATCTACGGCCTGTTTGCGTAAGGTTTGCCTGCACTACTGCGCGTTAACCGATCACCTGATTAAGCCCGCTAGAACGGACAACGTTCTAGCGGGCTTTTTGTTACCGAAACCACTGGGGTAGGCCTCG
Source organism: uncultured bacterium (assembly GCA_905215835.1). Taxonomy (GTDB): domain Bacteria; phylum Actinomycetota; class Coriobacteriia; order Coriobacteriales; family Coriobacteriaceae; genus Collinsella. The sequence continues at coordinate 10,564 of CAJMRR010000011.1, forward strand.
AGCCCGCACAATGCTCCATCGGGTTCCCCTAATTCATCTGGGAAAACGACTGCAAACGATTGCAAGTAACCGGTGAACGGTCGAAAACTACCGTTCACCGATAATCTCAAAACTGGTTCTAACTGGTATTAAGTCAAAAAGACCAATTCACATATCTTCACAATGACCTGCAATTTTTCTACACGCTATTTTTAGCCGCCCTGCGTTGTTTAGACACAGGAAAAGATCCGATCTTTTGCCAAAGCATTTCGGAACGGTTTCAAAACCGCAGGTAGAAGTGTTAACGACCGGTAAACGGTCGATTTATCACCGTGAGCGGTGCAAAAACGTTTTACCGTATGAATCAACGAAAGCGACCTCTTCTGGGGTGATATAGTGACAACAACACGTCACGTGGTTACTACCAGTTTAGAAACCACTGGTCTTCAAAGTACGCTTTCTAAGAAGCTTTAAGGGCGAGCGCCCGCTGGCTTCCGAAAATCATCGGACTCAGATCGTACACACCTTCGGAAGGGAAATTTGAATGGTTGGCTTTATTCTTACCGGTCATGGACAGTTCGCACCCGGCCTCGCAAGCGCTATCGCTATGGTTGCTGGCGACCAGCCCGCTTTTACCGTCGTTCCTTTTGAGGGCGACCAGGCTGCTTCCTACGGTGAGGATCTCCGCGCCGCTATTACCGCCATGCGCGAGGAGTGCGATGGCGTGCTCGTCTTTACCGACCTGCTTGGTGGCACCCCGTTCAACCAGGCGATGATGATTGCCCAGGATGTCGACAACGTCGAGGTTCTGACCGGCACCAACCTTCCCATGGTTATTGAGCTTCTGTTCCTCCGCGGCAACGCCACGCTCGCCGAGCTTGGCGAGCAGGCCGTGACCGTTGGCCAGACGGGCATCACCGCCCAGACGGTCGCATCCGTTGCCGGCTCCGACGAAGAGGATATCTTCGGCGACGAGGACGGCATCTAATGGCCGATTTCGGAGCCAACGTCCTGAGCTCCTCGGTCGCCCTTTTAGGCCTGCTTGTCATCATGGGCTTGATTTACACCATCTGGTCGCAAATCAACATGAAGAAGAAGCAGAAGTACTTCAAGGAGCTGCACACCGAGCTCAAGCCGGGTCAAGAGGTTCTTTTCGCCGGCGGTATCTACGGAACCGTCAAAGGCATCGAAGGCGAGAAGGTCCAGATCAAAGTCCGATCCGGAGCCGTCGTAGATGTTTCGCGTTACGCGATTCAGGAGATCAAGTAACTGTCGTCAGCAAATAACGAAAGGAAGCTGATCAACATGGCAGAACCCAACATTCTTCTTACCCGCATCGATAACCGACTGGTTCATGGTCAGGTTGCCACCCAGTGGAACTCCACCCTGGGCTCCAACCTCATCCTCGTCGCCAACGACGACGTGGCGTCCAACACCATGCGCCAGAACCTCATGAAGATGGCCGCTCCCGCCGGCGTCGCTACGCGTTTCTTCTCTCTGCAGAAGACCATCGACGTCATTGGCAAGGCGAGCCCGCGCCAGAAGATCTTCATCGTGGCCGAAACACCGGAAGACGTGCTTACGCTCGTCAAGGGCGGTGTGCCTATAAAGAAGGTAAACATCGGCAACATGCACATGTCGGAAGGAAAGCGCCAAGTCGCCACCTCCGTCGCAGTTAACGACGAGGATGTCGCTGCGTTTAAAGAGCTGCAGGAATTGGGGGTGGAGTTGGAGATCAGGCGCGTTCCGAGCACGCCTGTTGAGGACACGAGCAAGCTCTTCTCGTAATCCTCGTGATCCACGTTGTCAGGAGTGAAACCCTGACGTTCTGTACGTGAAATCCAAAGTGCGTACATACATTTTGAAAGGAGGAGCAAGATGGAATACTCGATCATCCAGATCGCTCTGGTCTTCGTCGTCACGTTCATCGCGGCAATCGACCAGTTTGACTTCCTCGAGTCTCTCTATCAGCCCATCGTCACCGGCGCCGTCATCGGTCTTATCCTTGGCGACCTCAACACCGGTCTTCTCGTGGGTGGTACCTATCAGCTCATGACGATCGGCAACATGCCGATCGGAGGCGCTCAGCCGCCTAACGCCGTCATCGGCGGCAGCCATTCTCGCTATCGCCACGGGCCTCGAGCCCAACGCGGCAGTCGGCCTCGCCATTCCGTTCGCTCTGCTTGGCCAGCTTGGCGTTACCCTGGTCTTCACGCTTATGTCCCCGCTTATGTCCACGGCCGATAACATGGCTCACAACGCGGACACCAAGGGCATCGAGCGCCTGAACTACTTCGCCATGGCTCTGCTCGGCCTGATCTTCGCTGTCGTCGTCACCCTGTTCTTCATCGCTGGCGCTACCATCGGTCAGACCATCGCTTCTGCCATCCCGACTTGGCTGCAGACCGGTCTCTCCGCTGCAGGCGGCATGATGCGCTTCGTCGGCTTCGCCGTCCTGCTCAAGGTTATGATGAACCGCGATATGTGGGGCTTCTTCCTCATGGGCTTTGGCCTCGCGCTCATCACCGTTGCCAACGATTCGCTGGCAACCCCTGCTCTGCTCATCCTCGCTCTCATCGGCTTCGGCATCGCTTTCTGGGACTTCCAGCAGCAGACCGAGCTGAAGGGTGCAGCTGTTTCTGACGGAGGTGACTTCGAAGATGGCATCTAATGAGTATGTGATCCCGGAGCACTACGAGGATCTCACTCCTGCTCCGCAGCTCGACCAGAAGACCCTCAACAAGATGGCTTGGCGCTCCTGCTTCCTGCAGGCATCGTTCAACTACGAGCGCATGCAGGCCGCTGGCTGGCTTTACTCCATCATCCCCGGTCTGGAGAAGATCCACACCAACAAGAACGACCTCGCGGCTTCCATGAGCCACAACCTGGAGTTCTTCAACACCCACCCGTTCCTCGTCACCTTTGTTATGGGCATCGTGCTTTCGCTCGAGCAGAACAAGGTTGACATCCCCACGATCCGCGCCGTCCGCGTCGCCGCAATGGGCCCGCTCGGTGGTATCGGTGACGCCCTGTTCTGGCTGACGCTCGTGCCTATCACGGCCGGCATCACCTCCAACATGGCCATCAACGGCAACGCCGCTGCACCGATCATCTTCCTGGTGATCTTCAACGTCGTCCAGTTCGCTCTGCGCTTCTGGCTCATGAACTGGTCCTACAAGCTTGGCACCAGCGCTATTGACGCTCTGACCGCCAACATGCAGGCCTTCACGCGTGCCGCTTCCATCATGGGCGTCTTCGTCGTCGGTTGCCTGGTCGTCACCATGGGTGGCACCCAGATCAACCTCCAGATCCCCAACGGCACCACCCGTGGTCTCTCCGCTACTACCGTGATCGTCTCCGAGAAGGAGGCCGAGAACTTCACCGGTATGGAGGGCATCGATACCGAGACCGCTGAGGCCGGTACCATCGCCATGACCGATAAGGACGGCAACGCCCTTACCGCTTCCGATGCCGACGGCAACGCTGTCGAGTGCGGCGTCACCGATCTGGGTAACGGCATGGAGTCCGTGACCTACGGCACCGTTACCGAGGATCCGGTCAACTTCTCTGTTGCCGACACCCTCAACACCATCGTCCCGAAGCTCGTCCCGCTTATGCTTACGCTGCTGCTTTACTACATGTTCGCTAAGCACAGCTGGACCCCGACCAAGGGCATTCTCCTGCTCTTCGTCCTTGGCATCCTGGGCGCTGGCCCGCTTGGTCTCTGGCCGAGCATCTGGTAAGGCTCTAGCTTGAGGGGTGTGTCCCTACGCGGCTCACACCCCGACCCCTTAAGCCATGTGTATGTTAAAAGCCGCGTGCTCGAAAGAGCGCGCGGCTTTTGTTTTCTTAATGATTCGGGTGTGGCAGACAGATAATGCTAAACACCCTAGGCAGTTAGCCGAATTCGAGCAAAAGGGAGGATAGGATGGCGATCGGAGCGCGTAAGCAACCGCTGTACGATCAGCTGGTCGATATTCTGACCGAAAAGATCGACCATGAATATCGCGCCGGTGACATGATTCCTTCCGAGCGCGAACTTTCGGAGCGCTATGGTCTCTCGCGCACTACGGTACGCTTGGCTCTGCAGGAACTGGAGCGTTTAGGACTGGTGGTTCGGCAGCACGGTCGCGGTACCTTTGTGACCGACCGTTCGGCAAAGGCAACCAATCTCATGCAGTCCTACAGCTTTACCGAGCAGATGCGCGCGATGGGTCGCGACCCCGAGACCACGATTCTCGAGTTTTGCGAGATGGAGGCCGATAAAAATCTGGCCGAGCATATGGGATTGCGTATCGGTGATCGCATTTTTAAGCTTAAGCGCCTTCGTTCTGCCGACAACATGCCCATGATGGTCGAACGCAGCTATCTACCAGTTCGTCAATTTTTGTCCCTAAAGCGACCGCTGCTGGAGCGTAAGCCGCTTTACGATGTGATTGAGCAAGACTTTCAGCAAAAGATACGCGTGGCCGAAGAGGAGTTCTATGCGAGCATAGCCCGTCCCACCGACGCCCACCTTTTGGGAATTGTCGAGGGCTCGCCTGTGCTCGATTTGGTCAGGACTACGTATAACGAGTCAAACGAGGTTGTGGAGTACACACTCTCGGTTGCTCGTGCCGATCAGTTTAAATACAAGGTTTACCACCAGCGTAGCGACTAGTGTTCGCATCGTTTCCATATGATGATTCTTTGCATTTAACTGGTTACTACCAGATAACCAACCGAAGTGTATAATTGCACGTCAGAGGATTACTTCTAGAGAGAGGTATTAAAAATGTTCGAGAAGAGTGTCGAGGAGCTCACCGAGCTCGGCGCCCAGATCACCACGGCCGAGATTGCTCAGCAGCCCGAGCTTTGGCGTGATACGCTCAACATCTATCGCGAGAACAAGGAGGCCATCGAGGCCTTCCTGGCCGAGGCTCGCGCTATGGGCGAGGGCCGTCTGTCCGTTGTCTTCACCGGTGCCGGTACGTCCGACTATGTTGGCGATACCTGCGCCCCGTACCTGCGTCACGCTGGCAACACTGATCTCTACGACTTTAAGCCCATCGCCACGACCGACATCGTGAGCGCCCCGTGCGACTTCCTGCGCGCCGAGGATCCCACGCTCGTGGTTTCCTTTGCCCGCTCTGGCAACAGCCCCGAGAGCCTTGCTGCCGTTGCCGTTGCCAAGGAGCTCGTCCACAACGTCAAGTTCCTCAACATCACTTGCGCTCCCGAGGGCAAGCTCGCCGTCGAGTCTGCCGATGATCCCAACGCGCTGACGCTGCTCATTCCGCGCGCCAACGACAAGGGCTTCGCCATGACCGGTTCTTATTCCTGCATGACCCTGCTCTCCACCCTTATTTTCGACACTGCCTCTGACGAGCAGAAGGCCGAGTGGGTCGAGACGATTGCCAAGATGGGCGAGGAGGTCATCTCCCGTGAGCCCGAGATCGCCGATTACCTGGCTGGCGACTTCAACCGCGTGACCTACTTGGGTTCTGGCTCCTTCGGTGGCCTTGCCCAGGAGAGCCAGCTCAAGATCCTCGAGCTCGCTCACGGTCTGGTCGCTACTTCCTACGACACCTCCATGGGCTATCGTCACGGACCTAAGTCCTTCGTCGACGATAAGACGCTCGTCTTCGTGTTCGTCAACAACGACGCCTACACCCGTCAGTACGACATCGACATCCTCAACGAGATCGGTGGCGACGAGATCGCTCAGCACACCATCGCCGTTCAGCAGGAAGGTGCCACCGTCTATGAGGGTGAGTCCTTCACCTTTAAGGGCTACGAGGCACTTCCCGAGGGCTACCTTGCCCTGCCGTTCGTGATGTTTGCCCAGGCTATCAGCCTGCTCAACTCCGTGCGCGTGGGCAACACGCCCGATACGCCGAGCCCCACCGGCACGGTCAACCGCGTGGTTAAGGGCGTGACGATTCACCCCTTCACCGCTTAATCGCGTCCCCCTGTAAGGGCGCCCGTCCGCTCATAACGGCGGGCGGGCGCTTTTTGTTTTACGTGAGCTGGGTATAAGCATCACTACAGTCAACTGCTTTAGAAGCAAGGAGTGCATATGAGCACGTACGCAATTAAGGCTGACAAGTTCTTCTTGCCGGCAGGCCCGCAACTGGGCGGCTATCTTATGGTCGAGGATGGCGTCTTTGGCGCCTGGCAGGCCGACGAGCCCTCTTGCGAGATTAAGGACTACACGGGATCGTGGATCGCACCGGGCATGGTCGATACTCACATCCATGGCTTCTACAACCACTCAACTACCGATAACGATCCCGAGGGCATCGATATCAGCTCGACCGAGCTCGCCCGTCGCGGCACCACCAGCTGGCTGCCCACGACGTTCACCGATGGCGTCGAGCAGATCAAGGACGCCTGCGCCGCTATCGCTCAGGCGGACGAGGGCCGCGGCCCCGACTTCTGCGGTGCTCGCATTCAGGGCATCTACCTGGAGGGCCCCTTCTTTACCATGAAGCACGTGGGCGCGCAGAACCCCGCTTACCTGATCGATCCCTCCGAGGAGGTCTTCGATCAGTGGCAGGAGGCTGCGGGTGGTCGCATCGTCAAGAGCGCCATGGCGGCCGAGCGCGACGGTGCCGCTGCTTATGCGGCTGCTCTGAATGCCAAGGGTGTGGTGACCAGCATCGGTCACTCCGACGCCACCTACGATGAGTGCATCGCCGCCATCAACGCCGGTGCCAGCTGCTTTACGCATACCTATAACGGTCAGCGCGGGCTGCATCACCGTGAGCCCGGTGTCGTGGGCGCTGCCATGTCCACGCCCGAGACCTACGCCGAGATCATCTGTGACGGCAAGCACGTTAACCCTGCCGCCATCAAGGCGCTGCTGCAGGCAAAGGGCTGGCAACACACGGTGCTCATCACTGACTGCCTGGGCTGCGGCGGCATGCCCGAGGGCAGCTACACCAGCGGTGGCATGGACGTCATCATGAAGGACAACCTGTGCTGGCTCGCCGACGGCAAGAGCATTGCCGGCTCGGTGCTCACGCTTGCCCAGGGCGTCAAGAACATCGTTGACTGGGGCATCGCCAGCGCCGATATCGCCATTCGCATGGCAACCGAGGTGCCGGCACGCTCCGCGCACATCGAGGATAAGTGCGGCAGCATCATGCCGGGTCGCGACGCCGACTTTGTCGTGTTCGACCATGAGCTTACCCTCGTCGAGACGTATGTTGGCGGCCAGAGCGTCGGCAACGCCTTTACCGAGTAACGATAGAAAAAGACGGCGGGCCCGAATCTGCTCGGACCCGCCGTATGGGTTAAACGCTCAAAAGCACCTTCACAGTTACAGCTTGTTAGCGATCTTCTTTGCCGTGCGCTTGACGCCGGCCACCAGGCCTCCTGCAGGATGCTCCTTCTCGTATGCTAGACGCTTCTCGCGCTTGGCGTACTCCTCGACGATGATGTCGCCATACTCGTCTTCGATCTTGTCGAAGAAGTCGACGGCGCCCTTAATTTCCTCAGCGGTCGGGTGTCCCTTTTGGACACCGCCGGCGAGTTTGAACGGTCCCCACGTATCAAAGCCGGGGCAGCCGTAGACACCCATAAAGATGGCCTGCCTCATGCGGCAGATGCCATCAATATCCTTGCCGTACCACTTGTTTTTGCCACCGTAGGTCATAAGGCCAAACACCTTGTCCTGCGGCTGCAGCACGTTCGTGAGCACGCGCGCCATATCTTTGTCGATCTCGGAGTAATAAATGCCCGTGGCGACGCCGATCAGATGGTATTCGTGCAGGTCGGGGTACTCGTTTTTACCGAGTGACTTCACGTCGAGGGTATCGATTTCGGGGTGCGCCTCGACGACGGCGTCCACGAGCTTTTTCGTATTGCCGTGGTGGCGTGAGGCATAAAGGATGATGGTTCGCATAAGAAGGCCTTTCAGCTGTAATTGCATCAATGTCTGTATGGTACCCCGTTGCATGGCTGGGAAACCGGACGCATCGATGAACGTGCGGGTTTGTCCTTTGGTCAGGGCCGAGACGGGTTCTTGCGAGCAAAAAGCAGTTGTTCGAAAGGATGGACAATGGAATACGCTCTCTCCAACGATTCGATTTCTATCAAGGTTTCCACGGCCGGTGGTTCGTTTACCTCGATTAAGGCTGGAGGTCGCGAGTACTTGTGGCAGGGCGATCCCGCCGTGTGGTCCGGCCAGGCACCGATTTGCTTCCCGATTTGCGGAGGTTTGCGCGATAACAGCGCCATGACGTTTGCCGGACATCATGTGAAGCTCGCCCGCCACGGCTTTGCGCGCAAGCAGGAGTGGAAGCTGCTGAGCCAAAGCGCAAACGAGCTGGCTATGTGCCTGGCATCGGAGGATAACGCTGCATTGCTGAGCGATTATCCGTATCCGTTTAAACTTGTCGCCCGCTATACGCTCGAGGACGCCGCCGTGCGCGTCTCCTATGAGGTTACCAACGAGGGCACCGAGGACATGCCTTTCTTTATCGGTGGACACCCCGGCTTTAGGTGTCCGCTCGACGAGGGTGAGTCCTATACGGACTACGAGTTGCGTTTTGAGAAAGACGAGGCTGCGGAGCTCTGCACCGCCGTTCCCTCGACCGGATTGATTGATGTGGACAGGCGCTCCAAGAACCCCATGGTGGGAAAGACGCTGCCTCTGTCGCACGAGCTCTTCGATTTTGCGGAGACCATCTTTGACGTGCTCGAGAGCCGTCAGGTCACGCTTTCCAAAAAGGGCGAGGACAAGGGCGTCCGCCTGAGCTTTGAGGGCTTCCCATATCTCATTGTGTGGAGCAAGCCCGAGGGCGATTTTGTGGCGGTTGAGCCCTGGGGCGGCCTTTCGACCTGCTCCGATGAGGACGACGTGCTTGAGCATAAGCGCGGCTGCCTTGTCGCCAAGCCCAAGGAGACCGTCGTTCGCTCGTTCACGATTGAGATTCTGTAATTCCGTTTTGTCGACTCGTATCGCGAGGCACAAGGAGCCTGCGAGATAAGGAGCTAAAAATGATCCTCACCGTTACGATGAACCCGTCTGTCGATACGCGCTATCAGCTCGATGAGCTCGTTATCGACGACGTTAACCGTGTGACGCCCGAAAAGACCGCTGGCGGCAAGGGCCTCAACGTGGCCCGTGTGCTGGGTCAACTGGGCGACGACGTTGTGGCGACCGGTCTGCTCGGTGGCCACATGGGCGCCTACATGGCTGAGCTCATGGATGCCAACGGCATTAAGAATGATTTTGTACCCATCAAGGGCGAGACTCGTATTTGCCTCAACATCCTCCACGCCGGCAACCAGACCGAGCTGCTCGAGAGCGGCCCGACGATTGCCCCCGAGGAGCTCGATGCCTTTACCGCCAAGTTTACCGAGCTTGCGAGCAAGGCCGCTGTCGTCACCATTTCGGGTTCGCTACCCCGCGGTGTCGAGGCAGACTACTATGCCAAGATCACGGGCATTGCCGAGAACGCCGGTGCCAAGGTGCTGCTCGATACCTCGGGTGCTTCGCTCGAGGCCGCCCTTAAGTCCGAAATTAAGCCCGAGCTGGTCAAGCCTAACCTGACCGAGATCAACGGCCTTCTGGGCACGAGCTTTACCACCGACGATGTGGACGAGCTCCGCGCCGCGCTCGCCTCCGATGCCCGCTTCTCCGATATCCCTTGGGTCGTCGTGTCCATGGGCGCTGCCGGCTCCGTGGGCTTCCATAACGGCCGTGCGTTCCGCGCCAAGACGCCCGATATCCCCGCCGTTAACGCTACGGGCTCAGGCGATTCGACCATTGCCGGCTTCGCGCATGCGATTGCTGCCGGCGCCGACGACGAGACGGTGCTGCGTACCGCCAACACCTGCGGCAAGCTCAATGCCATGGATCCTATGACTGGCCATCTGGTCATGGACCGTTGGGACGAGGTCTACAATGGCGTTGTCGTGACCGAGCTGTAAGAGCTTGTGCTGCGGCTCCGGCATCGGTCGTTTGCTTGTGGTTTGAGTCGACGACAATTGCGGTAGCATTATGCCGGGGCGCGACGCCGACGTTGTCGTGTTCAATCCCGACCTTACCCTGGTCGAGACGTATGTGGGTGGCAACAGCGTCGGTAACGCGTTTGCCGAGTAGCCGCCAAAGAAGCGATCCGAGAGGGGATTTAGATGATTTACGGTGCATTGGGCGATATCGAGGAGTACCGCGGAATGCTCAAGGGCCTCGACGTGTTGATCGACTGGCTCGAGGAGAACGACCCGGCGCAGCTCGAGGTCGGCAGCCATCCGATTCTGGGCGACAAGGTCTTTGCGAACGTCATGGCTCCCACGACGCGTCCCGAGGCAGAGGCTCACTACGAGACGCATCAGCGCTATCACGACCTGCAGATCGACATTGAGGGTCGCGAGGCCTTTAAGGTTGCCACGGGCAGCCTGACGCTGGTCCAGGAGTTTGACGAGAAGGACGACTACGATCTGGTCGATTCCGACGCTTCGATCGCCGGCGATCTTGCCGACGACAAGTTTGCGCTGTTCGTTGCCGGCGAGCCTCATATGCCCACGCTCGAGTTCCCGGGCGATGGCGCGCAGCCGGTCAAGAAGATTTGCTTTAAGCTGCTTGCAGACGCTTACTGGGAAGAGTAACGAACTGCTCGTGAGCTAGCGTGATTCCCCTTGGGGAACGCGTTTGAGCCCCGCTGATCGCGGTCCCCTTGGGGATTGCGGTTGGCGGGGCTTGTTGTTGAGTAGGGGAGTTGCCGGCGGCGTTGTGCTTGGATTGGCATTGTGCGATAAATCGGCAACAAAAAAGCCGCCCGAAGGCGGCTATCTTGTGCAATGGAGCCAGCGACCGGGCTCGAACCGGTGACCCCCGCTTTACGAGAGCGGTGCTCTACCAACTGAGCTACGCTGGCGGCCATGTGATGACGCAACTGAGGCGTCAACGGCTGTCTATGATACGGGACATCGCACATCCGCGCAAGGGTTCTGACGGCTTTTCTCACTTTAAATGCACTAATATTGGAGACGTGATGTCTTGCTCTTACGGGTCTCAAAGAGAATGGGGCAGCAATGGCTCAACCCAAGATTCTTCTCACACGCATCGATGACCGGTTTATTTACGGGCAAGACGTTGAGCTGTGGAACGAAGTCGTGGGTTCCAACCTTGTTTTAATCGTCAACGATGAGATTGCGGCTGATTCGCGCAAGTGGGCCCCTATGAGGGTGGCGACACCCGAGGGTGTCTGGACGCGGTCCTTCTCGGTGCAAAGGACTGTCGACATCATTCATACCGCAACGCCGCGCCAAAGGATTCTCATCATGGTGGCGTCGCCCACGGATGCACTCGCGCTGGTTAAGGGTGGTGTGCCGATCACCAAGATCAGCATTGGCCATATGCAGGCGGGGGAGGGCAAGCACCCCATAACGCCCGCAGTCGCCGTAGACGATACGGACATCGCTGCCTTCAAAGAGCTACAAGAACTCGGCATAGAGCTAGAAATCCGTTACCTCCCCAGCTCCAATCCCGACCCCATCCAACTAGTCATTGGGGACGTTCTTAAATGACTAGTCAAACGGGACACCCTTGGCACTTGGGGACGTTCCTTATGTGCCGGCCTTTTAGGAACGTCCCCAAGTGTCGGCAGATTGGGACAGTCCTTCTCGCCAAACGTTAAAGACTGTCCCCAATGACTAGTCATTTAAGAACGTCCCCAATGACTAGGTAGAAAAACGCCCGTCGGCAGTGGTGCCGGCGGGCGCTGCTGTGCGATATGTTGCGTTGTGGGCTTAGTGCCTCATAAAGTGGTATTCGATCACATTGCTGTAGGGGTGACCCGGGCCCACAATGCCCTGCGGGAACAGCGGCTGGTGCGGTGTGTCGGGGTACATCTCGG
>CAJMRR010000012.1 GCA_905215835.1 uncultured bacterium
GTCCCGTACGTGGGACGACCGCCGCTTGCGTTGGCAGCAATGAGCCGTGCGATTAGAGCCCCAGGATCTCCTTGACCTTGGCGATGATGGCCTCGTCGGTTGCGTTGGCAAAGAAGTACTCCTGGAAGTGCTCGCCGGCAAGTGCGCCCTTCACCAGGCCCTGATCGATCTCGCCCAGGACGTCGACGAGCGGACGCATGGTCACAGCGCGCACGCTGTCGAGGATCTTCTTGTTGCGCTGCTCGGGCTCAACACGCTCGGCGGGGTAGCCGTTGCCCGAACCAAAGCCAAAGAGCTTCTCGAAGGTGTACTCAAGGTTGAGCTCCTGGCCCCAGCCGTTCTTAAGAGCGAAGGGCATGGCGACGGCGTTGCCGTCGTTGACCTGGGCAAAGGTGTAGGCGTCGAGCGGGTCGGCAACGTGGCCGCACAGCACGCCGGGGAAGGAGTTGCAGGCGAGCATGGCGCCCTCGCCGGTGCCGCAGCCGGTCACGACGTAGTCGGCAGCACCGGAGTTCAGCAGCACGGCGGCAAGAATGCCGTTCTGCACGTAGGTGAGGGGCTTGGCGTCGGCGTCGGCATACATACCATAGTTAAAGACAGTGTGGCCCATGGGCTCGACAACCTTCTTAAGCGCAGCCTCGATCATGGGGTTCTTGGAGTTCTGAGAATTCTCGTTGATCAGAGCGATTTTCATGATAGGTAACCTTCCGCTATTTTCTGAATTAATTGTTCGTTATGTTGAGCGGCATCTCCAACAGAGATGCCGCTCTGCGGGCGGCGGACGATAAAGTCTGTCGCGAGTTCCGCACGAGCCGAAGAGCACTTAATGTGCTCTTCGTGCGAGTCAGGACCGTTCGAGCAGCAGACCTTATCGTCCGCCGCCTCGCCCAGACGTCTTACTGCGGCTGCTTGCCGATATAGGCGAGAATGCCGCCGTCGACGTAGAGGATGTGACCGTTGACGAAGTCCGACGCGTCAGAAGCCAAGAACACGGCGGGGCCCTTCAGGTCCTCGGGCGTGCCCCAACGGGCTGCTGGCGTCTTGGCAATGATGAACTGGTCAAACGGGTGGCGGCTGCCGTCGGGCTGCGTCTCGCGCAGGGGTGCGGTTTGCGGCGTGGCGATGTAGCCGGGTCCAATGCCGTTGCACTGGATATTGGCCTCGCCAAACTCCGAGCAGATGTTCTTGGTGAGCATCTTGAGTCCGCCCTTGGCGGCGGCATAGCCGGCGATGGTCTCGCGACCCAGCTCGCTCATCATCGAGCAGATGTTGATGATCTTGCCGTGGCCCTTGGCGATCATGCCAGGCAGGCAGGCCTTGGACACGATAAACGGTGCGTTGAGGTCGATATCGACGACGCGGCGGAAGTCCTCGGCGCTCATGTCGAGCATCGGGGTACGCTGGATAACGCCGGCGTTGTTGACCAGGATGTCGGGCGTGGTGCCAAAGTCGGCCTCGATCTTGGCGATGAGCTCGGCGACGACGGCCTCGTCGGTGACGTCTGCCACGTAACCATGAGCCTCAAAGCCCAGCTCGCGGTAGTGCTTCTCGGCCTCGGCTACCTTGTCGGCGTGACGTGCGTTAAAGGCGATCTTGGCGCCGGCCTCTCCGAGCGCCTCGGCGATGGCCATGCCAATGCCATAGGTGGCGCCGGTTACCAGTGCGACCTTGCCGTCCAGACGGAAGCTGTCCATAAGATCAGACATAGCGATCCTTTCAAAAGAAACGTTCATCTATATAAGTCTTGCTTTTCATACAAGGTCAGTATAGGAGAAGAGGAGGATTTAAAAATCAGATTCTCCTAAAATCAGGTGAACGTTCACTTTTAAAAGGTAAACGGTGATCTCGCCCTTGCCGCGCGGACGTTTATTCGCTCTGTTCCTGCGTGCCCTCTGCGATCATGTTGCGGTTGTACACCAGATGCAAATACATCGCATCGTGCGCTGCGGTGGGATTGCGCGCGGCGATGGCGTCGGCCACGCCACGGTGGGTGCGGATGGTCTCCTCAACCAGCTTTTTGCCGGTCACGTCAATAAACAGGGGGACAGACGCCTTGAGCACGCCCATTAGGCGGGGAACGACGAGGTTTCCGGAGCTCTCGGCAATGGCATTGTGGAACGCGGTGTCGGCGGCGGAGTAATCTTCACCGGCCTCGGCCAGGCGCTCGGATTCGTCGCAGAGCTCTTTGATACAGACGACCTGGTCGTTGGTTGCGTGCTCGGCTGCCATGCGTGCAATCTGCGGCTCGATCATAAAGCGCACCTCGAGTAGGTCGCGCGTCAGACGCTGCTTGTCGTCGATAAAGGTAAAGCCCAGCGGGTCGTCGGCAACGCCGGGGTTTGATGCCACATAGGTGCCCGAGCCCTGCTTAATGCGCACGATGTTGCGCGACTGCAGCAGCTTCATGGCTTCGCGTACGGTGCTCCTGCCAGCACCCAGGCGCTCGACGAGCACAGCCTCCTTGGGCAGGCGGTCGCCTTGCTCAAGATGCTCATCCAGGATCAGTTGAATGATTTTATCTGCTATCTGCTCGGGGAGTCCTGAATCGGCTCGTGCCACGCTTCACCTCATATCAAAAGAATTCATCAGAGCTATTCTAGCTCATTTACAGAAGCCGCGGTGGTTCGCTCCGACAATGGAGAGCTGTAAGTAGCCGTTTACCGTCAAAAACAGATCGTTCAGGAAATACATCAGATGTATTTTGAAAAAAAGTTTCCCTTTTAAACATCAGACCTATTGAAAACACGCTATAGTCTAAGGCGAATTCAAAAGGTCTGATGAATTGGAGGAAAGATGTCAGACCCAACGTTTATGGCCGACCCCACCAGGCTGGTCATCGCCGCTATCGTGGGCATCGCGCTGCTGCTTGCGCTCATCATCAAGTTCAAGTTGCACCCCGTGCTGTCGATGATGGTCTCGGCGCTCGTGATCGGTATCGGAGCCGGCATGCCGCTCGACATGGTGGCAGACACCGTCACCAAGGGCGTGGGCACCACGCTGCAAAACATCGCCCTGCTCATTGGCTTAGGTTCGATGTTCGGCCAGATTTTGGAGGAGAGCGGCGGCGCCAAGAAGATCGCCCAGACCTTCATCGATACCTTTGGCCAGGGCCACTCCAGCTGGGCGCTGGGCATCACCGGTTTGGTCATCGGCACCACGGTGTTCTTTGAGGCCGGCGTGGTCGTTTTGATCCCGCTTGCCTTTAGTGTGGCGTCGCAGACCAAGAAGTCGACCCTCTACTACGGCATCGCCCTGCTCGCGGGACTTGCCGCTGGCTATGCGTTTGTGCCGCCATCGGCCGGTTCGGTTCTGGTCGCCGGCACGCTCGGTGTCGACCTGGGCACCATGATCCTCGTCGGTATCCCCACCGCCTTCATCGCCATGGCGATTGCCGGCGTCATCTGGGGCCGCAACGTGGGCGGTCGCATTTTTACCGATGTTCCGGAGCACTTTACCTCTGCCGAGGGTGCGAGCGACGAAAAGGAGCTTCCCTCCTTTGGCATGGTGCTTGCCATCGTGCTCACGCCGCTTTGTCTGATTTTGCTGGGCACGTTGTCCTCTTATATCCCCATGCCCGAGCAGGTCGCCTCGATTCTCGCCTTCCTGGGCAAGCCGTTCGTCGCTTTGACGCTCGCCACGCTCGTCGCGATGTATCTGCTGGGCGCGCGTCGAGGCTACTCCGGCGCCGAGCTCAAGGCCCTGCTCGACCGCTCTCTTGAGCCCGTCGGCATGATCTTGCTGGTTATCGCCTGTGGCGGCGTCATTCGCTGGATGTTGCAGGACTGCGGCTTGGGCCAGGTTATCGGCCCTATGCTCGAGGCCTCACCGCTGCCTTTGGTGGTCGTTGCCTTTTTGATTGCCGTCATGGTGCGTGCCTCTGTCGGCAGCTCCATCGTCGCTATGACCATGGCATCGGGCATTATGGCCGCCATGCCCGCGGTTGCCGGAGCCTCAGTGCTCATGCGTGCCGCTATCTGTCTTGCTATCTGCGGCGGTGCCACGGCCCTCTCGCACGTCAACGATGCCGGTTTTTGGATGTGCTCCTCGTTCCTGGAGATTGACGAGAAGACCACCCTCAAGTCCTGGACCGTTATGGAGACGCTCATCGGCCTTTCGGGTCTTGCCTGCGCCCTGGTGATTTCGTTCTTCGCCTAGTTCGCGTAGCTAAACATCTTTCGCCGAGTGCATCGCTCGGTACCCATTTACACCTGATTCATTAACCAACGATTGGTACAACCGTTCAAACCAAAAGAGGAGAACATCATGGACGAGAAAACCAAAGCACAGATTCAGCAGGAGGCCGCCGACCTGGTTGCCAAGCTGCAGCCGCGTTCTGGCAAGTTCCGCACCATCAGCCCCGAGATGGACCCGCTGCGCCTGGGCTCTGGCTGGAGCATCGAAGACCTGGACAAGCCGCAGGTCATCATCGAGTCGACCTTTGGCGATTCGCACCCGGGCTCTGCCGGCCTGTTCGAGCTGGTCGAGGAGGTCCGTGCTGGCGTTGCCGAGGCTGGCGGTCACGGTGCCCGTTACTTCTGCACCGATATCTGCGACGGCGAGGCCCAGGGACACGACGGCATTAACTACTCGCTGCCCAGCCGCGACATGATCGCCAACATGATCGAGATCCATGCCAAGGCCACCCCGTTCGACGCCGGCGTCTTTGTCGCCAGCTGCGATAAGGGCCTGCCTGCGAACCTCATGGCCATGGGCCGCATCAACATCCCCTCGATCGTCGTCACCGGCGGCGTCATGGATGCCGGCCCCGACCTGCTGACCCTGGAGCAGCTCGGTGCCATCTCGGCCCGCTATGAGCGCGGCGAGATCTCCCGCGAGGAGCTCGAGTTCGCCAAGCATAACGCCTGCCCCAGCTGCGGCGCCTGCTCCTTTATGGGCACCGCCTCGACCATGCAGGTCACGGCTGAGGCTCTGGGCCTTATGCTCCCCGGTACCGCCCTGCTGCCCGCAACTAGCTCCGACCTGCGCGAGTTTGCCCGCGAGGCCGGCCGTCAGTCCGTGTGGCTCTCCGAGCACAACCTGTGCCCGCGCGACATCGTGACCAAGGAGTCCTTCGAGAACCTCATCATGGTCCACGGCGCCATCTCCGGTTCCACCAACTCGCTGCTGCACATCCCCGCGATTGCCCGCGAGTTTGGCATCGAGATGTCCGCCGACGATTTCGATCGCCTGCACCGTGGCGCCCACTACCTGCTCAACGTTCGCCCCGCAGGCGAGTGGCCGGCGCAGTTCTTCTACTATGCGGGCGGCGTGCCGCGCATCATGGAGGAGATCAAGTCGATGCTTCACCTCGATGTTATGACCGTCACCGGCAAGACTCTCGGCGAGAACCTCGAGGATCTCAAGAACAACGGCTATTACGAGAAGTGCGGCCGCTACTTGGAGAAGTGGAACCTCAGGCGCGAGGACATCATTCGCCCGTTTGACCAGGCTTTTGGTACCGACGGCTCTATCGCCATCCTCCACGGCAACCTTGCCCCCGAGGGCGCGGTCGTCAAGCACACCGTCGTTCCGCGCGAGATGTTCCAGGCCACGCTTAAGGCTCGCCCGTTCGATTGTGAGGAGGACGCTATCCACGCCGTCCTGACGCACGAGATTAAGCCCGGCGACGCCGTCATCATTCGCTACGAGGGCCCCAAGGGCTCCGGCATGCCCGAGATGTTCTACACCACCGAGGCTATCGCCAGCGACCCCGAGCTGGGCGCGAGTATCGCCCTGATCACTGACGGCCGTTTCTCCGGCGCCTCCAAGGGCCCGGCTATCGGTCACGTTTCGCCCGAGGCTGCCGTGGGCGGTCCGATTGCCCTGATCGAGGAGGGCGACCTTATCCAGATCAACATCCCCGAGCGCTCGCTGTCTATCGTGGGCATCGCCGGCAAGGAGATGGAGCCGGCCGAGGTCGACGCCGTCCTGGCCGAGCGCCGAGCCGCTTGGAAGCCCAAGGCCAATCGCTATACCTCCGGCACGCTCAAGTTCTTTACCGAGCATGCGGTTTCCGCCATTCAGGGTGGCTACATGAAGTAGCGCCCGGGCGCATCGAATTTCTCCTCTCATAGATGTGCGGCACAAAGAGCCCCGAGCTCACACGAGCTCGGGGCCTTTTTCGTCTGGATTGGGGACGCATAGCCGGACGAAAGCGTGTTGCGTTTGGCGTAAAACCATACGAAAGTGCAATTTGCGTCTTATTTCCGAACGTAAAACAGACGAAAACCGTTTACGTCTGCTTTAAATCTGTATGAAAACGGTTTTCGTCTTGCAGGGCAGTTGCCGTTTCTACAGTTCAACTTCCAGTTCGGCTTTGTGTTCGTAGAGGTAGTCGCGCATGTAGGGGATGGCAAATGAGACCTTGCCGTACGAAGGAGCCTCGATAATCGATTCTCTTAACAGGCGGCTGCGGACGGAGCTCACCTGTTGAGGCGTTTTGTTTAGGGCATCGGCAACCATGCTGGTCGAGCTCGTCTGCCCCAAAGACGCCATGCTCAGCAGATAAGCGATGCACGTGGGCGGAATGCGCTGCAGCGCGGGCTCAATCACCATGGCGCAGAAGCGTTCGCGTGCCGTTGCAATGCCGCGCTCGGCTTCTTCTTCTCCAATAATCGCTGTATGTGCGCGTCTCGCCAACTGCCATGCGTAGTATCCAACGAGTTGGATCATGAAAGGATAGCCTTGCGTTGCCTCGGCAAGTTGGCCGGCAATACCTGGCTGCAACTCCATGCCAGACGCTTCAATGGTTTCCTCGAGGGAGTACGACACTTCGGTTACTGCCACAGCCTTCAGGTCAAAGGGGAGGGCACGGCGCAAAAACGTAAGTGTCTTTCCGTTGATGATGCTTTCAATCATCGAAGGCAGCCCCGCAAAAACAAAGGCTATATCAAGGTCTTCGCCGATAACCTGCTGAATCGCAATGGAGAGCGTTCGGACCTCATCGAGCTCTGCGTCTTGAACCTCGTCGAGAGTGATGAGCAGGCCATTTTCATTCTTGGATATTGTCTGTCTCATGGCGTCGCGTAGCGATGGACCGATTCGCTCAATGTCTATGCTGCCGATGGATATGCCAGCTACGGTGGGCTCAAATATGGCGTGTTTGGCCTGGAATTTGGGCTGCAGCTGTTCGAGAATGCGTTGGCAAAGTCCCTCGGTTGCGACCTCTTTTATGACCGTCCAGCCACGGCTTTGCGCCAAACGTGAGCACTCGTCAAGGAGGACCGTCTTGCCCGTTCCACGGACGCCGGCTATGCGCATCAGGCGCCCCGGGGCACCAGGCCCGTTGGCGAGGCCCTCATTGAATTCTTCGAGCACATCTTCGCGGCCGATAATCGTGGGAGGTGTTTTACCTGCTGTGGGCTTAAAAGGGTTTGTTTGCATGTGAGCCACCTTTGCTCAAGATATAGCAAGATATAGCAAAGTATAGCAAGATATAGCAAAGTATAGTGAGATATAGCAACGTATAGCGCTGTTCGCGGGTTCTTACGGTGGTGCTATTTTCCGAATGCCGCGCGGATAAAGCGCTGGGCGAACAGCTTGTTGGCAACTCACGAGGGCTCAGGGTGCCAATTTGGGATGGAGTAGTGCTGTGCCACGAATAGGGCCTATCTACTACGTTTAAGCCGCAGAGGTCAACCATAGCCGGCTTTTTCGAAAATCGACAAGCTGTCTACCTGCGGTTTTGTTTTCGCACTTTTCAGCATGGTCTGGGCTCTCCGCGTTAACGTAGTAGATGGGCCCCTTTTGTGGCAAGGGGCCGACCTGCGGCTCAGGGTAGCCAAAAAAGCCACGTCCCAAAAAGACTGTTGGAAGTTGCGGTGGAATAGTTCCTGTTTTTGCTGCTGAAGGCCTTGAACAGGAACTATTCCACCGCAACTTATGAGGGGGCGGGGGATGCGATAGTATTGCATGGTGGTATTCGACTAACCGAGGACTTATCCGAGGGCTTTATGGAACAGCACCAGCATTATCAGAGCCTGCAAGACCAGGCGTACAACGCATTGCGCTCCAAGATCATCTATGCCGAGCTCAAGCCCGGCACGCGCCTTTCGGCGATTGGTCTGGAAAAGGAGACGGGAATCGGGCGCACGCCCATTCGCGAGTCCTTTGTGCGCCTGCGTGAGCAGGAGCTGGTGGAAACGCGTCCCAAAAGCGGCACCTATGTCTCAAAAATCAGCATGGAGCGCGCCGAGAACGCCTGTTTCTTGCGCGAGAAGCTCGAGAGAAGCGTGCTTATTAAATGCTGTTCGGCTGCTACGCCCGAGCAAAAGCAGCGGCTCGAGCAGATTCTTGCCGAGTCCGAGTCGCTCGACCATAGCGAAACGCGTCGCTTTTTCGATCTGGACAACCTGTTCCATGAGACGTGTTTTGAGATTGCCGGCCGTCACATGTTGTGGGATTGGATGAAGAGCGTCAACACACATTTTGAGCGATACAACTGGTTGCGTATGGTGTCGCAGGACCTGGATTGGGAGCCGATTCGTCGGCAGCATCGCCGGATTCTCGAGGCCATTAAGAGGGGAGATACCGATGCGGCGAGCTATCTGGCAGAGACGCACTTGCACCTGATGCCCGAGGAGCAGGGCCCGGTTATCGCCTTGCATCCCGACTATTTTGAGCTGTCCAAAGACTCGGCCATCTAATCAATCCCCATATAAGTTGCGGTGAAATAGGGACTGTTTTGCGGCCTAGGTGGCGCAAAACAGTCCCTATTCCACCGCAAGTGACGGGGCACATCGGGGCACGAAAAAGCTGCGGCGCCGCTTGGAGGAAAAGACCGGAAGCAAGGGTCCATTCCTCCAGACGGCACCGCAGCTGTTTTGGTGGCTCGGCTTTTGTCGAAGTGGCTTAGTTGAGCGCGACGGCCAGCCGAGTAGGCAAAGCGGCTTGGAGGCGTGTCGCTTCCGTCACGTTCTATCAGCATACAAGACGGTTTTGGTTCTTGTTCGTGACGGAAACGGCGCGCTTCCGAGCCGCTTTAAAAGAAAGGGGGCGAGGTTTAGGGCACGCCCCCTTTCACGATAGAGAGCTAAACCTAGCCGCGGACCTTCTTGACGACGTCCATGGCCTCGTGGGCGATCTGCTCGACCTTGGAGAAGTCGCCGTCGGCAAACAGGGCCGGCTTGACCATCCAGGTGCCACCGCAGGCGATGATGGCGGAGGAGCTCAGGTACTCCTCGACGTTGGCGGTGCTCACGCCGCCGGTAGGCATAAAGCGGTGACCGACAAACGGAGCGGCGAGGGCCTTGATGGTGTTCAGGCCGCCATACTGGGACGCGGGGAAGAACTTGGTGACCTTGAGGCCCAGGTTCTCGGCTGCGGTGACCTCGGAGGGGGTCACGGTGCCGGGAAGGACGGGCAGGTCGATGTCGATGCAGTGCTTCACGACGTCCTCGTTGTAACCCGGGGAGACGATGAACTTGGCACCGGCTGCGCGGGCCTGCTCAACCTGCTCGACGGTCAGGACAGTGCCGGCGCCAACGCACATCTCGGGCTCGGCCTCGGCCATAGCGGCGATGCACTCGGCGGCGCAGGCGGTGCGGAAGGTGACCTCGGCGGACTTCATGCCAGCTGCCATAAGGGCGTGGGCGAGCGGAGCGGCGTCCTCGACCTTGTCGAGCACAACGACCGGCACGATGCCCAGGGACTCAAGCGTGGTGTAGAACTGATCGAACATGATGTTCCTTTCGATGTGTGGCGCGCATGGGCGCGTGATTGCCAAATGTGCTGGTCAGGAGCCGATTTTGGATTGGTTATCGGAGGCACTGCTTGGGGTTCAAGCAATTCCAAAACCGGCTGCTCGACCAGTCATGTAGGGAATGCCAGGCAAAACCGGAATGGGACTGGTGGTTTTGCCCGGCCGGAGGAATCGGGGAGCGGGCCGCAGGGGTATGGGATTGGAAAGCTGCGGCCCGCGGAATGGAGACGGACTAGCGCGCGACGCGGGTGCCACCGTCGGCGGCGGATGCCGCGGCTGCGATCTCGTCTGCGGTCACCAAGTTGGAATCGCCCTTGATAGTGAGCTTGAGGATCGAGGCTGCAATCGCGTAGTTGACAGCGTCCTGCGGGTCAAAGTCGTTGATGAGGGCATGGACGAGGCCGGCGTTGAAAGCGTCACCGGCGGCAACACCCTCGAGTACGTGCACGTCGTGAGCAGGGGAGAACCAGTGCTCGCCGCTCTCGGCCTCAAAGAGCATGCCCATCCAGATGGAGCGCTCGACGCAGGAGATGTTGCGGACGACCGAGGCGACCTTCTTGCAGCCGTACTCGGCGCAGATCTGACGGGCCATCTCGACATAGGTGTCGCGCTCCTCGATGCCGTGGGCAAGGGAGCCAGAGACGCAGGTCATACCGAGGCCGGCGGGCGCATCCTCGTCGTTGGCGATGCAGATGTCGACGAGCGGCAGGAGTTCCTTCATGGTGGCCTGCGACTTCTCGGGCGACCACATCTTGCCGCGATAGTTCACGTCGCACACGGTGGTGATGCCCTTGGCGCGGCAGGCGGCGAGTGCCTCCTTGCAGGCGGCGGCCATCTCATCGGAGACGGCGGGGGTCACGCCGGAGAAGTAGAAGACATCGATGCCCTTGAGGATCTCGTCCCAGTCAAAAACATCGCGCTTGGCCATGTTGATGGCAGAGAACTTGCGGTCGTAGACGCAGCCGTTGCCGCGCTGCGAGGCGCCGACCTCAAACACATAGGAGCCAAGACGGTCGCCCTGACGCACGACGCGCGTTGTGTCGACGCCGTAGGCCTTCAGCGAGCGCAGCGCGCACTCGCCTAGGCGGTTGGCCGGAACAACGGAGACGTAAGCGGCCTTGTCGCCCTGGTAGGCCAGGGAAAGCGCAGTGTTGGCCTCGGCGCCGCCGTAGCGGACGTCAAACTCGGTTGCCTGCTCAATACGCAGGTGGTCTTTGGGCGAGAGTCTCATCATGATCTCGCCGAAGGTAAGAACCGTTTTACCCATGGTCGCGCAGCTCCTTCTTGCTCGTGCGTACACCTTTGATATGGCGTTGGCGCGGAGGTGCCAAGACGGTAGGGTACATCTTTGCACCTCCGCGCCAACGCTTGCCGAAATCGGTTTACGAAATCGGTTTCGTTTCGAGTTGTAGTATACTCACCTACAGCGTTTTGCAAGCGAGATTTTTAAAAAAATGCCTAAAATGGCTCAGACTGCTGACAATTGGGAAACGGGGTGCGCCATGGCGCAGATGAGAATCAAGGACATTGCCGCCGAGGCGGGCGTGAGCCCGGCCACGGTCTCGCGCTATCTCAACAACCGCCCCGGGCAGATGACCGAGGAAACCCGCGCTCGCATCGCGGCGGTTATCGAGCGCACCGGCTATCGCCCACGTGCTGCCGCGCGCAATCTGCGCAGCTCGCGCACCAACCTCATCGGCGTGATCCTGGCCGACATCGCCAACCCGTTCTCCAGCGCTATGCTCGAGGGCCTTTCCGCCAGTGCCGCCGCGCGCGGCTGCTCGCTCATGACGGCCATTAGCGGCAACGATCCCGCCAAGGAGGCCGAGTCGCTCACCAGACTTATCGATGCCGGCGTGGACGGCCTGGTCGTCAACACCTGCGGAGGCAACGACAAGGCGATCGCCGCGGCCGCGGGGCGCCTGCCCGTTGTGCTGCTCGACCGCGACGTTGCCGACGGCGGTGTCGATCTGGTGACATCTAACAACCGTGAGCTGGTCGCCGGCCTGGTAGACGCCTTGACCGCCGCTGGCAGCGAGCGCCTGTGCCTGCTCACCGAGGCAAGCGACGACAGCCCCGTGCGTCGCAAGCGCGCCGAGGCCTTTACCGACGAGCTTTTGCACCGCGGCCTTGCCGGCGAGGTCGTCACCCTGGCCGACGGGGGCGCCACGGGCGTCGGCCGCCTGGACGAGACCATCCGCGGCTATGCAGGTAAAAAGCTCGGCCTCATTGCTGTCAACGGCTTGGTTTTCCTGCGTCTGACCGAGGCGCTAGCGCAGCTTGGTCCCTCGCTGCCGGCGGGGCTCAAGATCGCGACGTTTGACGACTACCCTTGGAACCATGTGCTCTTTGGCGGTGTGACCACGGCAGCGCAAGACACCATCACCATTGCCGAGCGCGTAGTCGAGCGCCTGTCCGAGCGCATCGACGTCGTCACCACCACGGTGGGCGAGGCCGCAAAGCTCGCCCCCAAGCGTATCGAGGTCCCCGGCCACATCGAACACCGCGCCTCGACCTCGCGCTAGCCACTCGTTCGCAACTGCCTGTTCGCGCACGTTTTTTGAGCGCTTGATACGCTTTAACCCTGCGGAAACATTTTTCTGCGATAGTATCTGCGATATAGACCAGTCGAAACCCGCCCGAAAGAAAGGGGAGCGACATGAACCAGCAGAACATCGATTACGTACTCCGCTCCGTAGAGCAGCGTGACATCCGCTTTGTGCGTCTGTGGTTTGTCGACATTCTCGGCCGCCTCAAGAACTTTGCCATCAGCCCCGAGGACCTCGAGGTCGCTTTTGAGGAGGGTATTGGCTTTGACGGCTCCGCCATCGAGGGCTTTGCCACGCCCGAGGAAGCCGACATGCTGGCGTTTCCCGATGCTTCGACCTTCCAGATTTTGCCGTGGCGCCCGAGCCACAACGGCGTCGCCCGCGTGTTCTGCGACGTGTGCACTCCCGATCGCAAGCCGTTTGCCGGCGACCCGCGCGATGCCCTGCGCCGCATGTTCCGCAAGGCCGAGAAGGCTGGCTATCTGCTCAACGTGGGCGCCGAGCTGGAGTATTACTACTTCCCCGACGAGCACACCCCCGAGCCGCTCGACAACGTGGGCTACTTCGATCTTTCGGTGAGCGATGCCGCTCGCGATCTGCGCCGCAACACGGTCCTTACGCTCGAGAAGATGTCCGTGCCCGTGGAGTACACCTTCCACGCCGCCGGTCGCTCGCAGCACGGCATGAGTCTGCGCCACGCCGAGGCCCTGAGCATGTCCGACGCCATCACCACGGCAAAGCTCATCATTAAGCAGCAGGCCTACGAGAGCGGGTGCCACGCCTCCTTTATGCCCAAGCCGTTGGCGGGCGAGGACGGCAGCGCTATGTTCCTGTGCCAGTCGCTGTTCGACCACGACGGCAACAACGTCTTTTGGGGCGAGGACGACGAGAAGTACCACCTCTCCGATATCGCCAAGCACTACATGGCCGGCATCTTGGCGCACGCGCGCGAGATCAGCGCCATCACTAACCCCACGGTCAACTCGTACAAGCGCATCACCACGGGCGGCGACTCCGTGCCGCAGTACGCCACGTGGGGCCTGCGCAACCGCGCGAGCATGGTCCGCATTCCGGTCTACAAGCCCGGCAAGCAGCTGTCCACGCGCATCGAGCTTCGAAGCCCCGACCCCATGGCCAACCCGTACCTGGTCAACGCCGTCACGCTGGCGGCCGGTCTCGACGGCATTGAGCGCAAGCTGGAGCTCCCGCCCGAGGCCACGGCCGAGACGCTCAAGCTTACCGACCGCCAGATGGTCGAGGCCGGCTACACGCCGCTGCCGCGCTCGCTCAAAGAGGCGCTCGACGTGTTTGAGGACTCGCAGTTTATGAAGGATGCCCTCGGCGAGCACATCCACAGCTTCTTCCTTAAAAAGAAGCGCGACGAGTGGCATAAATTTGAGTCTACGATCACCGAGTGGGAGATCAAGCACTACCTGGCGAACTCCTAATCGCGCTGGCTTGTTCCAGTACGATTGAGCTCATTTCTTTGGAGGCCGATATGTCCGAAAAGAGTGCCCTGTTCATGGCGCGCACGACGCGCTTCCACGAGTTTGCCCGCAGCTTGACGACCACCCTGGGTGTCGAGGTGAGCCTGGCAACCCCCGATTCGCCGACTGCGGCGCACGACTTTGACCTGCTGATCCTCGATTCCGATGGCATCCGCAGCGACCGCATCGATCAGATTGCCAAGTGGCTTGACGATCGCGGCGGCGTCCCCATGCTGATGATCGTCGACGACGAGGCGCTCGGCACCCTGCGCCTGCCCAATCACGCGCATGCCGACTTTGTGTGCCCCACGGCGACGCCCAACGAGCTCAAGGCTCGCGCGCAGCGCTTGATGGGCGAGGAGGAGACCGTTACCGCCGACGATGTGCTCAACATCGATAACCTCGAGATCAACCTGGCAACCTACCAGGTAACGCTCGATAACGAGCCCATCGACCTGACGTTGATGGAGTACTCGCTGCTGAGCTTTTTGGCGACGCACCCCAACCGCGCCTACAGCCGCGAGGTGCTGCTGCACCGCGTGTGGGGCTTTGAGTACTGTGGCGGCACGCGTACCGTCGACGTGCACATTCGACGCATCCGCTCCAAGGTGGGCCCGCAGATCGCGGCACACATCACCACCGTCCGCGGCGTGGGCTATCTGTTTAAGGACTAGCTTTCCACCACAAAGGGGACAGGCACCTTTGTGGTGGTTTTGCCGTAGGCCGGGTCCTTTTGGGTCTGCAGCAGAACTTAAGCCTTCCTAAAAGATTGCGTTCTCATACACTTGCGCCCGCATATTGGGGTACAACTCAACGTGAACAATGATGGCCCGCCACATGTTTGGCGGGCCTTTGGTTATTTGACGAAAGGATCGCAGCCATGAGCGAGTACGATTCCCAGCGTCCCCAGGATGCGGGCAACGCCGGCGAGACCCAGCAGCAGCCGCGTGTGCAGGTGGAGTCGACGCCTGCCGGCAGTAACATTCCCTACGTGCAGGCCTACGACACGCAGACCGGCAAGCCGCTGGGTGGCCAGCAGGTCGTGAACAAGCACACGGTGGTCAAGACCAAGACCAAAAAGCTGCCGATCTTTATTACGGCGCTTGCCGGCTGTGCCTGCGGAGCCCTGCTGGTCATTGCGCTCATTATGAGCGGCACGCTCGATATCGGTGGCGGCAAGAATGCCGTGACGGCGGGTGCTTCGGGTTCGTCGACGCAAAAGATTACGATCGACTCCGAGGACACCACACTTGCCGAGGCCGTTTCTGCCAAGGCCCTCCCCTCCGTCGTTTCCATCACCGCCACTTCGAGCGGTAGCCAGAATGGCTCGCTTTCGCAGTCTGCTGATGAGTCGGATAGCTCGGGCAGCGTCGGTTCGGGCGTCGTGCTCGATACCGAGGGCCACATCCTCACCAACAACCACGTGGTCGACGGCTACGACCAGTACGTTGTCACCATGGACGACGGCACTACCTACGAGGCCGAGTTCGTGGGCAACGATGCCTCGAGCGACCTGGCCGTCATCAAGCTCAAGGACGCCGACGCCTCCAAGCTCACGCCGATTGAGATCGGTGATTCCTCCAAGCTCAACGTGGGCGAGTGGGTCATGGCGATCGGCTCGCCGTTCGGCAACGAGCAGTCTGTCTCCACGGGAATCGTGTCGGCGCTGTATCGCTCCACGGCCATGAGCTCTACCAACGGCAACACCATCTATGCCAACATGATCCAGACCGATGCCGCCATCAACCCGGGCAACTCCGGCGGCGCGCTCGTCAACGACAATGGCGAGCTCGTGGGTATCAACTCGCTCATCGAGAGCTATTCGGGCTCCAGCTCGGGCGTGGGTTTTGCCATTCCCGTTAACTATGCCAAGAACATTGCCGACCAGATCATCGACGGTAAGACGCCGGTGCATCCGTACATGGGCGCTACGCTTTCGAGCGTCAATGCGCTCAACGCCCGCACCAACAAGCTGAGCACCGATAGCGGCGCGTATGTGGCGAGCGTCGTCGAGGACGGTCCTGCTGCCAAGGCCGGCATTCAGGAGGGCGACGTCATCACCAAGCTGGGCGACGACGAAATCACGAGCGCCGATGGCCTGATCATCGCGCTGCGCAGCCACGAGGTGGGCGAGAAGGTCGAGATCACGCTTATGCGCGGCAAGGAAGAGAAGAAGGTCACCGTCGAGCTGGGCTCCGATGAAGAGCTGCAGAACCAGCAGCAGGACGACAGTTCGACCGATACCGGCAACGGCGGTATTACCGACGAGCAGCTGCGCCAGTATCTGGAGGAGCTGCTGGGCCAGCAGGGCCAGGGTCAAGGTTACGGCCAGGGGTTCTAGCGAGCCGTTTCGCACATACCAATGCCAGAGGGGCTGTCCCACCAATGCGGGACAGCCCCTCTTTTCTTATTGATCCGTTGGGGGCGGAGGAAAACGGATCACTTGTGGCTGGCAAGAGGCTTAGTTCGGAATGGCCTGGACAGTTAGTTCAGATACGTATAAATCTGGGGCAGCTTGGGATGCGTTTTGAGCAATTTTTGATTGGGATGGGGCTCGAATGGGTGTTTGGAAGGGAGAGCGGGACGTTTACATGGTCTCGAGGAGCCCAAATTAGTTGAAACAGGGGTGTTCGTGCCTGATCCAGCTCTAGGATTTATACGTATCTGAACTAACTGTCCGCCCCGGTCCGACGGCTGCCGATTCGGTGCGGTTTGAGACCGCTATTCGGCCCCTTTGCGACCGGTGGTACTCTAGTATCCGTTTGAAATCGAGCGAAGGAGTGCCGCTATGGAGCAATCGAGCCTGTTTGGTGACGGCGTGGACATCGATACCGAAACGCCCGCGAGCGCGGACGCCGCCGCACCGACCGACGCCCATGCCCAGGCGGCAGCGCGCGCGGCCGAGTTGCGCCACGAGCTCGACTACCACGCGTACCGCTACTACATGCTCGACGCGCCCGAGATCACGGATGCCGCCTTTGACAAAATGCTCGTTGAGCTGCAGGAGATCGAGGCAACCTACCCCGACCTGGTGACGCCCGACAGCTATACCCAGCGCGTGGGCGGCTACGTGAGCGAGCAGTTTACGCCGGTCACGCACATGGCTCGCATGTATTCCATGGACGATGCCATGGATCTGGACGAACTCGACGCGTGGCTCCAGCGCACCGAGGATGCGCTCGGTGCCGGTAGCGTCACCTATACCTGCGAGCTTAAGATCGACGGCCTGGGCGTGGCGCTTACCTACCAAAGCGGCACCTTCGTGCGCGCGGCCACGCGCGGCGATGGCACCACGGGCGAGGACGTGTCGCTCAACGTCCGTACCATCAAGGATGTGCCCATGCACCTGTCCGAGCCGGCGCTCGCCCACATGGGCGCCGACCGCGAGCGCACCATTGAGGTGCGCGGTGAGGTCTATATGCCCAAGGGCAGCTTTGTTCGTCTGAACGACGAGGCCGATGCCGAGGGTCGCGACCCCTTCGCCAACCCGCGCAACGCCGCCGCCGGCAGCCTGCGCCAAAAGGATCCCAAGGTCACGGCACGCCGTGACCTGGCCACCTTTATCTATGCCATTGCCGATACCGACCCGTTGCACGTCCACAGCCAGCGCGAGTTTCTGGACTGGCTGCGTAGCGCCGGCTTTAGCGTCAACCCCAACGTGGCTCGTTGCGCCACGCCGGCCGAGGTCCACGAGTTCTGTGCCCAGGCGCTCGAGCATCGCGGTGACCTGGACTACGACATCGACGGCGTGGTTGTAAAGGTCGATAGCTTCCAGCAGCAGCTCGACTTGGGCTTTACCGCCCGCGCGCCGCGCTGGGCCATCGCCTTTAAGTTCCCGCCCGAGGAAAAGCAGACCGTCCTGCGCGAGATTCGCATCCAGGTGGGTCGCACCGGTGTGCTCACGCCGGTCGCCGAGTTCGACCCGGTGACGGTCGCCGGCTCCACCATCGCGCGCGCCACGCTGCATAACATCGACGAGATTCGCCGCAAAAACGTGCGCGAGGGTGACACTATCATCGTGCACAAGGCAGGCGACGTGATCCCCGAGGTCGTGGGCCCGGTGCTCGATAAGCGCCCGGCCGACAGCGTTGACTGGCAGATGCCCGAGGTCTGCCCCGTGTGCGGCAGCCCTGTGGTCCACGAGGATGGCGAGGTCGCTTACCGCTGCGTCTCCATCGACTGCCCCGCGCAGCTCAAGGAGCGTCTGCTCCACTGGGTGAGCCGCGGCTGCATGGACGTCGACGGCCTAGGCGACGAGATTGTCGACAAGATGATCGCCGCCGGGCTGATTCACGATGTCGCGGACTTCTACCAGCTCACAGTCGACGACATCGCCGGCCTGGACACGGGGCGCACTTATGCCAGCTCCAACAGCAAAAAGGGCGTCAAGAAGGGCGACCCCATTCCGGTAGGCCTCAAGACGGCCGAGAAAATCATCGCCGAGCTCAACAAGTCCAAGAGCCAGCCGCTCGGTCGCGTGCTGTTTGCCCTGGGCATCCGCCACGTGGGCAAGAGTGTGGGCGAGGTCATCGCCGAGCGATTCCTGTCGATCGACAAGCTCATCTTGGCGAGCGAAGAGGACATTGCCGAGTGTGAGGGCATCGGTCCCAAGATTGCGGCGAGCGTCAAGCAGTTCCTGGCCGTGCCCGAAAACCTTGCCGTGCTGGAGCGCCTGCGCCAGGCGGGCCTGTCGCTCGAGGTCGACTTGGGCGCCGCGCATGCACAAGCCGCAGCCGACGCGGGCGTGGCGGGCGAGCTCGCCGATGCACAACCGCTCGCGGGTCTGACCTTCGTGCTCACCGGCACGCTCGTCAACCGCACCCGCGACGAGGCGGGTGCGGCGCTCAAGGTACTCGGCGCCAAGGTTTCGGGCAGTGTTTCAAAGAAGACGAGCTACCTGGTCGCCGGCCCCAAAGCGGGCTCCAAGCTCACCAAGGCCGAGCAGCTGGGTGTGCCCGTGCTGGATGAGGATGCACTCGAGCAGATCCTGGCGACTGGTCAGGTGCCCCAGGCTTAGCGCGTTGATAGCCAAATTGAAGAACCGCCCGGAAAGCATGATGCCTTTCGGGCGGTTCTTATTTGGACGGGGCAACCGGCACCGTAATCTGCGTCACGTAGGTTGCTGGGTCGTCGCTGATGATGCCGTCAATGAGAGCGATCTCGCGTTGCCCCGCTACGCTGCCAACTTGTCAAAAGCCCCGCGTCGGTTGAGCACGGTAAACGCGACAACACAGATGACTGCCGACAAAATCGAACCGCACGGCGAGGCGATGCCCATGGGAAACAACGTATCGGAATAGGCGTTCGACAGCAGCCACGCGCCGGGCACGCGAATGAGCGCCACGGCCAGCACGTTGTGCGCAAAGCCGATGTAGCTCTTGCCGTATGCAGCGAAAAAGCCGCTAAAGCAAATGTGGATGCCGGCAAAAATCGCGTCGAAAATGTAGCTGCGCATATAGCCGGTACCGGCGGCGACTACCGCAGCGTCCTTGGCAAAAAAGCCGATAAACGCCGGCGCCACCAGCCACATCAGCACCGTGATCAGGCAGCCGTACACCACCGAGATGGTCATGGCATCCTTGAGCACCTGACGTGCGCGGTCGCCCTTGCCCGCGCCGGCGTTTTGCGCCGTGAGTGCGCTGACGGTGGCGCCCATGGAACTCGGCACAATGAACAAAAAGCTGATCATCTTTTCGACCAGGCCCACGGCGGCAGCGTCGACCAGGCCGCGGTGGTTGGCGATGACGGTGATGAACATAAACGCCACCTGGATGCAGCCGTCCTGTACGGCCACGGGCACGCCGATCTTAAGAATGCTGCCGAGCACCTCGGGCTGGGGGCGCAGGTCGCTGCGCTTAACGTGGATGTTCGTACGGCGGCTCTTAAGCCACACGAGCGCGAGCGCAACGCTGGCCGTCTGCGCGGTTACCGTGCCGAGCGCCGCGCCCACGGGGCCGAGCCCCATGTGGCCGATGAACAGAAAGTCGAGCGCGATGTTGATGATGCATGCCACGCCGATCACGTACATGGGCGAGCGCGAATCTCCCAGGCCGCGAAAGATGGCCGAGAGGATGTTGTATGCGGCGATAAACGGAATGCCGACAAAGCAGATGCGTAGGTAGGCGGCGGTGCCTTCGACCGCCTCGGCCGGCGTGCCAATGAGTGCCACGATTTGCGGGCACAGTGCGAGCAGGGCAGCGGCCAGCACCACCGAGACACCCATAAAGAGCGTGATGGTGTTGCCGATGGCGGTCTCGGCGCGGTCGAAGCGGCGCGAGCCCACGGCATGGCCGACGATGACCGTCGTTCCCATGGCCAGCCCCACGAGCGTCACGGTAATAATGTAGAGCGTCTGCGCGCCATTGCCCACGGCGGTGATGCCGGCGGCGCCGCTAAACTGCCCCATCATGTACAGGTCGGCCATGCCGTAGAGCATCTGCAAAAAGTACGAGAGCATATAAGGCAGGGCAAAGACGGCGATGGTCTTGAGGACATTGCCGCGTGTGAGGTCGTGTTCCATGGGCGGGGCACTTTCTGGTTCTGGCTGGGTTTGTTTACGTACCAGTGTAGTGAAAACCCTACAACGAATGTAGAGTCAAGGTTTATGTTGGGTGCCGGGCGAAAAATAGTCACGCTCCAAGCACGATGCTTTGGCCCTCTGTGCTCTTCACCTCGTCTCAAACCATCACAACATTCGACGTTTTTTGCCAAAATCGGGAAAAGCATCGAATGTTGTGATGGTTTTTCTGCCGCTCGACCGGGTGGAATCGCTTTCTTGCGCACGAAGGTGTGCGAACCCGTGAGCAGGGGAATAAGGTTGGTTATCCGACTCCATTGGAGGGCTCATGGACCTGCCGATCGTCCTGTCCCATAAGACTGCCTGGCTGTACCACAACGTGGCGCGCCCGTCCGAGCCGCTCTCGCGAGCAAGCAGCCTATACGATGAGGACTCGCTTGCTAACGAGGCGGAGCCGACCGCGAGCCTGCCCAAATTGGGACTCGATGCCAAGGGACTGAGGGCTTCAACGGCAGTTGGGATCGTTGCCGACTATCTGGTTTCGCTCGGTATTCCACGAGAAGAGCTCGATCATATCGACACGCTCGTCAACTTCGATTTTGAGCGTTCGACGCCGGCTGGATTTAGGTGCCACGTGTTTGGGGCGCCGGTACCTCCAGGCCATCTTATCGAGGTGGCAGAGGGCCTTCTAGTGGTTGATGAGGCCATGTGCTTTGTCCAAGCGGGTTCGTGGATGAGTGAGCCCGAGCAGCTGGAATATGGCTACGAAATCTGCGCCCGATACCATTTGAATCATCTGTCGACAGGCGATTATATCGAGATGGGGCAGAGGTATACCGTTGCCGACTTGATTGCTTATTGCAATGAGAACCGATCTCGCCAGGGGGCTATACGCGCGGCCGCCGTGCTCAAGCGCGTGCACGATGGCGCGCGGTCGCCCATGGAGACGGCCACCGCAATCATGGTCGTAGCAAAACGTTCCCAGGGAGGGCTGGGATACGCCAAGGTCGAGCTCAACCATCGGGTCGATGTTCCCAGCGAGTTCAAGTATCTCGCAAAGGCCGGGTATTTCGAGATCGACGTATATGCGCCTGCGAGCGGTACGGGGATTGAATACAACGGCTCGGACCATCTTGATAAACAGCGCAGTGCGTCGGACGCGGAGCGTATGACCGTGCTGAGCGCGCTGGGCTTTAGGATGATCGTCCTCACCGGGACTCAGTTTGCCCATCAGCTGCAATTGCACCGGGCGATGAACGCCATCGCGCTCGCTATGGGCCTCAAGTGCGACCGAAGCGAAGCGTTCCAGAAACGGCAAAACGACCTGCGAGAATTCGTGATTCGGCACTGGGACGGCGGCCTTTAGGGGCGCTTTGGTCCTTCCGCGGGGTGCTGTGGGCAGGCAAACCATCACAACATTCGACGTTTTTCGCCAAAAACGGGAAAAGCATCGAATGTTGTGATGGTTTGTATGCTGAGGATGGGCTTGGGAAGCCGGTTTTGCTCGAAGCGACCTGTCCTGTCGTACGGGTGTCGGCATGATTCTCTCGTGGGGTATTATGTTTTCCGAAGAATAAAACGCCGCGTGAGGGGAGGGCTGCGTGGACGGGCGCGTGCAACATGACGGTTTTGGCCGCGATATCAACTACCTGCGCATTGCCGTTACCGACAAGTGCAATTTCCGCTGCATTTACTGCATGCCGGCCGATGGCGTGGCGCCCCGCGCGCACGACGAGCTGCTCAGTGCCGAGGAAATCGCCCGCTTTGTGCGTTTGGTGGCGGGGGAGGGTATTCGCCGCGGACGCC
>CAJMRR010000013.1 GCA_905215835.1 uncultured bacterium
CTCAAGACCGCCGTGGGCGACGTGGAGCTCGAGATACCCAAGCTCAGGCACGGCACCTACTACCCCGAGGGCATGCTCGCGCGATGGTCGCGCGTCGACACCTCGGTGGCCGCCATCGTGCAGGAGATGTACGTGTGCGGCGTGTCCACCCGCAAGGTCGAGCGCGTGGCGTCCAAGCTGGGCATATCCTCGCTGTCGAGCTCGGAGGTCTCGAGCCTCTGCTCCGACCTCGACGCCGAGGTGGCGGAGTTCCGCCGCCGCGACCTCTCGGGCACGCCGTGCTGCTACCTGTGGCTCGACGCCACCTACATGAGCTGCAGGGTCGGCTCGTCGGTCGTCTCGCAGGGCGTCGTGACCGCGATCGGGCTGGGCGCCGACGGGCGCAAGCACTTCCTGGGCTGCGACGCGGTCGACACCGAGAGCGAGGACTCCTGGGCGGCATTCCTCGGCGGGCTGCGCGAGCGCGGGCTGGCCGGCGTTCGCCTCGTGGTCTCCGACAGCCACGCCGGGCTCGTGGCCGCCGTCTCGCGCCTGTTCCAGGGCTGCGCCTGGCAGCGCTGCGTGACGCACCTGCAGCGCAACCTCCAGAGCGCCTGCTCGGGCAGGCCCGAGGACTCCAAGGCGGCCGTCAGGGACCTCGTGCACGCCGCGGTCTACCAGGACGACCCCGACCTCGCGCGCTGCGTGTGGGCCGAGGCGGCGCCCTGGGTGGCGTCGGTGTCCGCCAGGGCCGGCGAGGTCTTCGAGCAGGCCGAGGACTCCGCGCTGGCGTTCACGGCCTTCCCCAGGGCGCACTGGGCCAAGCTCCGCACCAACAACGTCCAGGAGCGCGCCAACCGCGAGATCAAGCGCCGCTACAGGGTCGTGCAGTCCTTCCCCTCGAGGGAGTCGATGCTGCGCCTGACGTGCGCGAGCCTCATGGAGACCGAGGGGCAGTGGTCCCAGCAGCGCGTGTTCTCCGAGGCCTCGGCCGCCGAGGGCTTCGCCGAGCCCGCGGACAGGCCGGCCCCGACAGAGGGGAGGCGCCGCGCGCTCGGGCGGCGCGCCAGGGAGATAGTGGACGAGATAGTCGAGAAGCGCGGCCTCAAGAAGGAGTAACATCGGGGCTTGCAGCGACGGACCTCAGGACACTCTTACACCACGTCTGCGCGCGCCACCGGGGTACCTGCTCAATCGGCTAAATACCCGCAAGTTCGCAGTAGCGGTCGACATTGCTGGCAAATACCATCTCGACGGCACCCTTCTGGACGGGCACCGTCGGGGTCCTTCCCCACAGCAGATAATCGCCCAGCGTCTTAGCGCCGCGATACGCCAGGCTCGTCGGGTCCTTATAGACAATATTGGTAAAGATACCGCGGCGCAAGGCCAGGGCGCTTTCGGGAAACAGGTCGTTGCCGATCACCATGACCTGACCGGCCTTGCCGGTCGAGACGAGCGCGTCGGCAACCACTTCGGAACCAACGGCAAAAACGCTACAGATAAGTTCGGGGGCGTCCGGCGCACTCAAGCGCTTTTCGAGCTCATGCTTGAGCTGTTTGACTTGCGCATGGGCACCGGCAAGGTCCTCGACCTGCCATGGAATATCTCGTTCGCGCAGGTAATTGTGGAAGGCGCGGGCGGTTAGATAGTGCGAATCGGTATATGGGTCGCCTGTCAAAAGGAGCACGCGGGCGTCGGCCCCAGAAGCATGGACCAGGTTTGCCGCCTGCTCGGCCATAAGGCTGCCTGCCGTCGAATAATCGGCCAAGCTCGCACCCAAACGATTCAAATGCGGACGGTCGCCGTCGACAAGCTCAATCGTCACGCCCGCCTCGGCGATCTGCCCCAAAAGCTCAGTCGCACGATCGTCGCCCGGCGCATAGGCGAGCAAGCCATCAATCTTCTCGCCCACCTGCAGACGCTCGTCGATTTGCTCGAGTGCATCAGCGTAGCCGCCCACGCCAAATTCAACGCGCTCAACCGTAATGCCCCGGTCGATGACCTCCTGTTCAAAGCGATTGCAGCCTTCCCACAGGTAACGGAAAAAGTACGCTCCCTCGCGCGATGCGCGGGGCAGGCAAAACACCAGATTGATATCCTTGCGGCGCAGGCTTGAGGCACTTGTGTTGCGGTGATAGCCCATGGCCTCGGCCTTGGCGTTCACCTTGGCGCGCACGGATTCGCTCACGCCGGCCTTTCCCGTCAGGGCCTTGTGCACGGTATTGATGGAAACGCCAAGCTCGGCGGCTATGTCCTTCATGGTTACGCGAGCGCTCATGCGGTTACTCCGTTATAGATAAGTTGCCAATTAATAGTCCAGTTAACGATACCCCAAAAATACTCTTCGACTCGCCGTGCTCTCCCTCAAATGCACAAAGCGCCCCGCGAACGGATGCCCGCGGAGCGCTTGGATGTCCGGACCTTATTTGATACCGCGACCCAAGTCTTCGGCGATTTTGTCTACGCCCTTAAGTGCAGCGCACGTCTTTTTGTTGGAGCAATGCCCCGTGCAAACGCCACCCTGAGCGCAGTCGGCGCAGGTGCCCTTGCGGTAGATGCGCACGCACACGGCGACAAACGCAATACCGATAACAGCCAGTACAACAATATCGATAGGTGCCATAGCAAGCCTCCTCTAGTTAACCATCACTTACTTTACCCCATTCTCCACCTACCAAAAAGGGAAAGGTTTATTTTGGTCGGTTTTATCTGCGGAAACGCCACATCTTAACTTCTGGGGCAAAGCAATCTGTCTCCCATGCACAAAAAGCCCGGGGTCGCTGGGACACCCGGGCTCGTGAAAAGGGGCTAATCCTTATTCGGACTTAAGCGGAAACTGCGGCGGAAGCAGTGTTGGTCTCGTCCTCGTCGGTCCATGCATGCTTGGGCATGGGACGGAAGGTCTGGAAGAGCATCGCAACCAGCAGCACGATGGCCACAATCGTCCAGATACCAAACTGTCCCAGCACAAGCAGGTTGTAGAACTGGTTGATGAACAGGCCGATCACCCAAGCGAAGGCGCACTCGTAACCGATGGCGATCGCAGTCCACTTGCCGGAGTCCATCTGGTTGCGGATAGTGCCCATGGCGGCAAAGCACGGGGCGCACAGCAGGTTGAAAGCGCCAAAGGCAACGCAAGCGCCCATAGTCGGGAACATGCCAGCAAACGCGGTCCACAGGCTCGGGTCGGTCTCGGCGGCGTCGGCAACGGACAGCAGCGAGCCGGCGGTGGCGACGACGTTCTCCTTAGCAACAAGGCCAGAGACGGTCAGCGCGGTTGCCTGCCAGGTGCTAAAGCCGAGCGGGGCGAAGATCCAAGCGACCAGGTTGCCGAGCATGGCGAGCACGGAGTAGTCCATGAACTCCTCGGGGATGCCCTCCATTGCAGGCAGGAAGCCAAAGGAACCGTTGTAGCTACCAAAGTTGGAGAGGAACCAAACCACGACGGTGGACGCGAAGATGACCGTGCCGGCCTTCTTGATAAAGGCCCAGCAGCGCTCCCACACGTGCAGCGCCCAAGAGCGGATCGCCGGGAAGTGGTAGGCAGGAAGCTCCATAACGAACGGCGTCGGACGACCGGCGAAGAGCTTGGTCTTCTTGAGCATGAGGCCCGAGGCGATGACGGCAAAGACGCCCAGGAAGTAGAAGAGCGGGCTGATCCACGCGGCGGTGGTGGAAGAATCGCCGATGATGGAACCCATGAGCAGGGCAATGATCGGCAGCTTGGCACCACAGGGAATAAACGTGGTGGTCATGACCGTCATGCGGCGGTCCTTCTCGTTCTCGATGGTCTTGGTAGCCATGACGCCGGGGACGCCGCAGCCCGAGGACACGAGCATGGGGATGAACGACTTACCGGACAGGCCAAAGCGGCGGAACACGCGGTCCATGATAAAGGCGACGCGGGCCATGTAGCCGCAGTCCTCCAGGAAGGACAGCATGACGAACAGCAGGAACATCTGCGGCACAAAGCCAAAGATGGCACCCAGGCCGCCGACGATACCGTCGCAGACCAGCGAATCGACCAGGCCACCGTCCTCGGTGCCGCCCGCCACAAGGGCGTCGTGCACCACGGTGGTGATACCCGGGACATAGGGGCCGTACTGTGCCGGGTCGACCGAGTCGGCATTGTCGCCCGCAGCCTCGACGGCCGCGTCGTAGGCGTCGCGGCCCTGACCGAGCACGTACCAGCCGTCGGTGCCAAAGAGCTGATCGTTGGTGAAGTCGGTCACCGTGCCGCCCAAGGTAGAAACGGCGATGTAGTACACGCAGAACATGATGACCACAAAGATCGGCAGGCCCAGGATACGGTTGGTAACCACGCGGTCGATCTTCTCGGAGGTGCTCATCTTTGCCGGAGCCTTGGTCATGCACTCGTCGATGATGTGCGCGATGACGCCATAGCGCTCACCGGTGATGATGGACTCGGCATCGTCGTCGCAGTCCTGCTCGCACTGGGCGACCAGCTCCTCCACGCGAGCGGCCTTCTCCTTGGTGAGGTTGATGAGCTTGCAGGCGTCTGCATCGCGCTCAAACAGCTTGACGGCGTAGTAGCGACGCTTGTTGGCGGGAACGCTCGCAGGCAGGTTATTCTCGATGTGGTCCAGAACGTCCTCGATGGAGGAATCGAACTTGTGCTCCGGCACCTGGCCCTTAGAAGCAGCGGACTTCTTGACCTGATCGAACAGCTCCGTGATGCCCTTGTTCTTAAGAGCGGAGATCATCATGACCGGGCAACCGAGCTTCTTGGAGAGCTTGTCCGTATCGATCTTATCGCCGTTCTTCTCGACCAGGTCGGCCATGTTGAGGGCAACGACCACAGGCAGGCCGGTCTCGATAACCTGAAGCGCCAGGTACAGGTTACGCTCAAGGTTGGTGGCATCGACGACTTGGACGACAACATCGGGCTCGCCGCTCATGAGGTAATCGCGCGAGCATTGCTCCTCGGGGCTGTAGGGGGAAAGCGAGTAGATGCCAGGGAGGTCCGTGATGGTAACGTTCTTGTCGCTTAGGAGCTTGGCTTCCTTTTTCTCAACCGTGACGCCGGGCCAGTTGCCAACGTAGCCGTTGGCGCCGGTGATCAGGTTGAAAAGCGTGGTCTTGCCGCAGTTGGGGTTACCCGCCAGCGCGACATGGATCTGAGAATCCGCCATTCAATCCTTCTTCCTTGTGTGCCCGCGCTGCTTTCTCCGCGCAGGCTGGATAATGTGCTTCAAAGATGCTGCATTAAGTTAGAAAAACCTAACTTTATCTGCAGAAATATGCGCCGCGAGTCCTTACTGAACCTCGACGACGGCGGCCTCCTCCTTGCGGATGGAAAGCTCGTAGCCGCGCACGTTGATCTCGACCGGATCACCGAGCGGTGCAACCTTCACGACCTTGAACGAAGTGCCCTTGATGAGCCCCAGGTCCATAAGGTGGCGGCGAAGCGCACCCTCACCGTGAAGCTTGACGATGGTAGAGCTCTCGCCCACCTTAACGTCACCCAACGTCTTCATCCTCTTGTCCCCCTTTCGGTTTTTATGAAATGCTGCAGACTAACCGACGGTCATGATGTGCATGGCAACCTTGGAATCGATACCAAAGCGTGCGCCCAGCACGGTGACGATGATATTGGCGCCACTCGAGCTCACCACGTGGATTTCGCTGCCCTCGACAAAGCCGA
This sequence comes from uncultured bacterium, assembly GCA_905215835.1. Classification (GTDB taxonomy): domain Bacteria; phylum Actinomycetota; class Coriobacteriia; order Coriobacteriales; family Coriobacteriaceae; genus Collinsella. The sequence goes on from CAJMRR010000013.1 coordinate 5,645, forward strand.
GGTCCTTGAGGTGGTGTTTCATGTCCTCATTGCCCTTTACGCGAGACACGCGCACGGTTTCGCCCGCTTTTACCATCGAAAGCGGCATTGCCGGCATCTGCGGTCCGCAAGACATGAGTGGCTCCTAACGTCAGTTCGTCCTCAACATCGACATGGTAAAAGTTAGCCACATCTATGTTCGCTTTAGTAAACTAACACGTGGTTAACTTTTTGGAAAGGGTCCCCATTCAGATTTCGAAAAAGTTTCCTATACGAAACAAAAGGGCGCGGCAAAGAGCTGTCCTTTGCCGCGCCCTTTCATGCTTAGAGCGAGAGGTTTCTGATCGACGTAACGCAGGAAGCCTCATCTACGCCCGAAACGCGAAAGATGATGTCCTCGCCGCACTCGCCGTAGAGAGCCATGAGTCCCATGACATCGCGGCCATCCGTGTGGCGATCGCCGATGCTGACTGACACGTCGCTACGATGCTTGGCAATGATGTCATAGAGCAGCGCAACCGGGCGGGCATGTAATCCCAACGGATCTTTAATCGTCTTTGTAAACTCGACCATGTCCCCTCCCACGACATCGCACATTCGGCCGGCAAACCCAGCCACGTGGTAGTTATTGTAGCGTTAGATGCTTGTTGAGGGCGGGACGGAAATCGCATCCCATTTCGAGCGTCAATGATGGGACACAGTTTCCGCCAGAAGGCTCAACCGGAAAGTGCGACCCGTTATTTGGCTGGATTCTGGGACGCAGTTTCCGCTGAGCGACCCTGGCGGAAAGTACATCCCATTCTGGACGCAAATTCCGGGACGCAGCTTCCTCGACGTCCGGTCACCCCACGCCCTCACAACCTCGGCGCATAAAAAACGAGGGAAGGCACGCGTCCATCCCTCGTTACGGGCAATATGTAGCCGCTTGCCTACATCAGGCGCAGGCTGACGTCCTTGAGCTGGGCGCCAGAAACGGCACTCGGGGCGCCCGACATGAGGTCGGAGCCGCTGGCCGTCTTGGGGAACGCCATGACGTCACGGATGGAGTCGGAGCCGGTGAGCAACATGCACACGCGGTCCAGACCCAGAGCGAAACCGCCCATCGGGGGCGCACCAAACTTGAGCGCCTCCATGAGGAAGCCAAACTGAGACTCGGCGCGCTCCTCGGTAAAGCCCAGGAGCTTGAGCATGGACATCTGCATCTCGGCGTTGTGGATACGCATACCGCCGCCGCCGGCCTCAAAGCCGTCCATGACAAAGTCGTAGGTGCAAGAACCGGTTGCCAACGGGTCGGCCTCAATCTTGGCGATGTCGGTCTCGGTCGGCAGGGTGAAGGGCTGGTGCTCGGCGGCATAGGCCTTGCGGTCCTCATCCCAGTGGAACAGCGGGAAGTTGACGACCCACAGGAAGTCGTGGCCCTCGCGCTTGATCTCGAGTGCGTTGGCCATGTGAGAACGCATGCCGCCCAGGATCTCGTCGGAGAGCAGGCGCGGGCCGGCGGCGAACATCACAAGGTCGCCGGGCTCGACGTCCATGCGCTCGCGCAGAGCCGCCATCTCCTCGTCCGAGAAGAACTTGACGATGGGGCTGTTGATAGAGCCGTCCTCGCGGAAAGCGATCCAGGCCAGGCCCTTGGCGCCAAACGTGGAGGCCACGCCGGCGAGCTTATCGATCTTGGCACGTGCCCAGGCACCGGCGCCCTTGGCGTTGATGGCCTTGACGACGGAGCCCTCCTCGTTTGCGGCAGTCGCAAAGACCTTGAACTTGGAGTTGGCAAAGATGTCGGTCAGGTCGACCAGGTGCATGCCATAGCGGGTATCGGGCTTGTCGGAGCCATAGGTGTCCATGGCATCCCAGTAGTCCATACGACGCAGCGGCGTAGGCATCTCGACACCCATGCGGCCGAAGGCATCGGACAGAACTTCTTCGAGCGCGCTCATGACGTCGTTCTGGTCCACGAAGGACATCTCGATATCGACCTGGGTGAACTCGGGCTGACGGTCGGCACGCAGGTCCTCGTCGCGGAAGCACTTGGCAACCTGGTAGTAGCGCTCGACGCCACCGACCATGAGCAGCTGCTTCAGGAGCTGCGGGGACTGCGGCAGGGCGTAGAAGTTGCCCGGCTGAATACGGCTGGGAACGATGAAGTCGCGGGCGCCCTCGGGCGTGGACTTAAACAGGGAGGGCGTCTCGACCTCCATGAACTCACGGTTGTGCAGCGCCTCGCGAATGGCAAAGGTAAAGTCGGAGCGCAGCTTGAGGTTGGCCATCATCTCGGGACGGCGGAGGTCCAGATAGCGATAGCGCAGGCGGGTGTCCTCGCTGGTCTCGATGCCGTCCTCGATCTGGAACGGCGGGGTGACGGACGTGTTGAGCACCTCGGCGTGGTCGGTCAGGACCTCGATCTCGCCGGTCGCGAGCTTGGTGTTGGTGGTCTCCTCGCCACGGGCGCGCACGACGCCGTGGATCTTGATGGGCCACTCGGGACGCATGGTCTCGGCGATCTTAAAGGCATCGCCATCGGAGTGCTCGGGGTCGAAGGTGAGCTGCGTGATGCCCTCGCGGTCGCGAAGGTCGCAGAAGATAAGGCCGCCGTGGTCGCGGCGACGGCTCACCCAACCGGTGAGGGTGACCTCTTCGCCCACGTTCTCGAAGCGAAGCTCGCCGCAGGTACGGGTGTGCATGGAATGCTCATCGATGGGACGGGTCTGGCTCATACCAGTGATCCTCCTTTATGGATCTGTGCCGCCCCGTGTCGTTCCGGGCGGCGTCGTACAGATTTGCCCAGCCTGCGTAAACCGCGCAGCCGGACATGGCGTTCTATCTTATCGCACCCGCGTCGATGTGCCGCGAAAAAGTAGCTCTTGCCCAAAGACTTGACGGAGACGAAACAATTGACGCACCGCGGCCGTCGCTCAGGCGCACGGCGTGCGACAATGTGCCCCAACACAACTGCACTCGGAAAGGCCCCTCATGACCGCACGCCTCATCGTTATGGATATCGACTCCACGCTCATCAACCAGGAGGTAATTGACCTGTTGGGCGAGGAGGCCGGCGTAGGCGAGCAAGTAGCGCGGATCACCGAACGTGCCATGCGCGGCGAGCTCGACTTTAAGCAGGCGCTCGAGGAGCGTGTGGGGCTGCTCGCCGGCTTGGACGAGAGCGTGTTCGAGCGTACCTTTGCGCGCGTGACGTTTACCCCCGGCGCGCTGAAGCTTGTGCGCTCGGCGCACAGCAAGGGCTGGAAGGTCGGCGTGGTAAGCGGCGGCTTCCACGAGGTCGCCGATAAGATCGTGGCCGCTGCGGGCATCGATTTTTGCCTGGCCAACCGCCTGGAAGTCGTGGACGGCAAGCTCACGGGCAAGCTGGCGGCAGACATTGTGACCAAGGAATCCAAGCTCATCCAGCTGCTGGACTGGGCAGTTGAGTGCGGTGTCGACATGGCCCATACCGTGGCAATCGGCGACGGCGCCAACGACATCCCCATGATTCAGGCCGCGGGCACGGGCATCGCGTTTTGTGCCAAGCCCAAGACGCGCGAGGCCGCCCCGTTTGCCATCGACGAGCGCAACCTGATGCTCGCCATGGACATCATCCTGCGCGACTAGCCGATCCGCCTAACAACAGAATCAATTCCTCTATGTCTAGTTTCCGAACGATTTTGTTCTAATGTTCGGAAACTACCCTTCTCGTGCTAGACTTTGCACCGTCGAAGGGAACATATATGGATAAGCGAGATCTTGAGCAATTGCTGAGCGATGTTGCCGACGGAACAGTCACCCCGGCAGTCGCCCTCACGCGCATCCAGACGGCGCCCACCGCCGATCTGGGTTTTGCGCAGCTCGATCTTTCACGCGGGGTGCGCCAGGGAGTCGGCGAGGTTGTCTACGGCGCCGGTAAAACCGCCGAGCAGATTGCCGCCATTATCGAAGCGCTGCACGATGCCGGCCAGGAGCGCATCCTGGTCACGCGCCTGGATGCCAAAAAGGCAGCCCGCACCTCGGAGTTCCTCGACAACGACATCGACCTGGGATATGTCCCGGACGCGCAGCTCGCCCTCGTGGGCGGCAAGCCCTCCCCCACCGGCAACGGACGCATCGTCGTCGCCTGCGCCGGCACGAGCGACTTGCCCGTCGCCGAAGAAGCCGCGTTGACGGCCGAGTTCTATGGCAACGAGGTCGACCGCCTCTACGACGTGGGTGTCGCCGGCCTGCACCGTCTGCTCGCGCATGCCGAGGAACTTGCTCAGGCACAGGTGGTCATCGCCATCGCCGGCATGGAGGGCGCACTGGCGAGCGTTGTCGGCGGTCTGGTGAGCTGTCCGGTCATCGCCGTTCCCACCAGCGTGGGCTACGGCGCGAGCTTTGGTGGCGTAGCCGCGCTGCTCGCCATGCTCAACTCCTGCGCCAGCGGCGTTTCGGTCGTCAATATCGACAACGGCTTTGGTGCCGCCTACCAGGCAAGTCTTATCAATCATCTGAGCGCCGGCGCGTCCTACGCCCATTAAGGAGCATTCCATGTCCAACCATCAGCACACGCTTATCATCGACGGCACCTCGGGCATCAGCGGCGATATGACCGTCGCAGCCCTGCTCGACCTGGGCGCCAGCGAGGGGCACCTGCGCGAACAGCTCGCCACGCTGCCGGTCGACGGCTTTTCGATCGCCGTCACGCGTGCAAACAAGCATGGCATCGACGCCTGCGATTTCGACGTCCAGCTTGCAGAGGAGCTCGAGAACCACGATCACGATATGGCCTGGCTCTACGGCAACGAAGCAGCTGCCGAGCACACGCACGAGCACGAGCACCACCATCATGAGCACGACGAGCACAGTCACTGCCACGAACATGATCATGAGGCCCACGGCCATGACCACGAGGGCCATCATCACGCCCACCACCATCACCACCGTTCTTTGGCGGACGTCACTGCTATCATCGACGGCTCGCAGCTAAGCGATGGCGCCAAGCGTCGTGCGCTCGCCATCTTTACCGCGCTCGCCGCCGCCGAGGCAAAGGCCCACGGCAAAACGCCCGAGACCGTCATGTTCCACGAGGTGGGCGCCGTCGACTCCATCGTTGACATCTGCTCGGTCGCCATCTGCCTCGATGACCTGGGCATCGAGGATATTGTCGTCGAGTCGCTCTCCGAGGGCCACGGCACCATCCACTGCGCCCACGGCCTTATGCCCATTCCCGTCCCCGCTGTCGTCAACCTGTGCCAGGCGGGCAATATCGCCCTCACGCCCGCACCGGTCGCCGGCGAGCTCGTGACGCCCACGGGCGCCGCCATCGTTACCGCGCTGCGCACATCCGAGCACCTGCCGGCACGCTACCACATCGAAGCCGTCGGCTACGGCGCCGGCAAGCGCCCCTACGAGGGTTGCTCCGGCACGCTCCGTTGTCTGCTCGTTCACGTGGATGCATAGCCATGGATGCCCGCAAAGAAAAAAGCCGCGCCGCCATCGTTGCGGCGTTCTCCGAGCTCCTGTGCGAGGAAGATTACGGCAAGATCACCGTCAGCGACATCATTGCTCGCGCCCATGTGGGTCGGGCAACGTTCTACGGCCTCTTCAAGAGCAAAGACGACCTACTGTCCGAGGGCGTGAGCGACATCTGCACCCACGCCCTCGACGACGATGGCACACCGCTCGACGACCCACTCGTGCAGGTCGAGCATATCCTCAACAACCTCTGGGAGCGCCGCCAAGGCGTTCGAGCCCTCGTAGCCGGAGCCGGCTCGCGCGTCTTCGCCGACTGTCTCCGCAAGACCATCATGTCACGCGCAGCCGAAACCGTCCCTACCGACCCAAACGGCCCCGCCGCCACCATGGACCGCAGTTTCTTACTACACCACATAGCCTCAAGCTTCGTAGGAATGGTCCAATGGTGGGCCTGGCACAACTTCGAAGCAAACAAAGCCGACGTAGCCAAAGACTACTTATCAGCCATAAAGCCCCTCTTCACCTAAGTAAGAAGCGCATCCCAAAGCATCACCCCAACCCAGGCCGCCACGCATCCCAAAGTGTCACTCACGTTTCAACGCCCCCAACAGCAACAAGCCCCTCCCATCCAAAATCAGATATATATGTTGGGTTGCTTGCTCGAGCGCAGCAAAGACCCCGCAGCCGTCCGCATGGGGTAACTTCCCAGCGCACTCCGCAGGACGAAAGAACCCCCGCCGCACGAAGTGCGCAGCGGGGGTTCTTTCATGTCCGAGGACGCGCTGGGAAGTTACCCCATGCGGCCAGCGGACAACTATGTAGCCTCAGACTAGAACATACCCAAGAAACCATGCACAAACAGCGCGGCCAGAGCGGCACCGACAAACGGAGCGATGCCAGGAACGAGCAGGCCGTACTTCCAGTTGTTGTCGGCCTTGTTCTTGATCGGCAGCACCTGATAGGCCATGCGAGGACCAAGGTCACGAGCCTGGTTCATGGCGAATCCGGTGATGCCGCCCATGCCCATGCCAACAGCCCAAACGATCAGACCGACGCAGATGGCGAGCATCAGAACGTTCTCGCCAGCACGGTTAGCAGCAGCAAGGATGGCGCTGATGAACACGAAGGTGCAGATAGCCTCGCAGAAGAAGTTGCGGGCATAGTTCGTGCCCTCGGTGGTTGGGTTGGTCGAGAAGATGTTGCGCTGAGCAATGGGGTCGACGACGCCCTCGGAAGCCTTGAACTCATCGGCATACATCAACCAAGCGATTACGGCGCCCACAAAGCCGCCGAGCATATCGGCAACCATGAAGGGGATGCAGCTGCTCCACGGCACCAGGCCGACGATGCACTGGGCAAGCACCATGGCGGGGTTCATGCACACGGCGCCGCCAAAGACAAACAGGCAGACCGAGATGCCAAAAGACCAGGTGGTGATGGCAAACATGTGACCGGAGCCCTGATACTTGGTGCCCTTAAGCACGGTATCGCAGTGTACGCCCACGCCAAAGATGATCATGAGGGCCGTTGCGCCGAATTCGCAGAGGAGTTTGGTAAGCATAAAACCTTATCTTTCTTGTCGGTTATAAACGATTCGTTTAGGCCGCGTACTAGTGCTGTGCGACGACAACGCCCAGGCCATCGGGAATGACGACCACCTTGGCATCGGCACCCTTCATCTCAAAGGCGAGCTTGAGCGCCTCATCGAGGGTGTTGACCGGCGTCATGTGCATATCCTTGATCATCTGGTGATCGCACAGGTCGGTGACCATGATCACAGGGTGATGCGCCAGGATACGGGCAAAGATCTGGCTCGTCCACTGGTCGGGCAGGGTCTCGTCCTTAGGACGGTCGATGCAGGCACGCTCAAACTCCGCCGGATCGTTGTCGGCGATGTTGTGATAGAAGCCCTCGCCACCGTGGCCGTCGGCACAACCGGCGACATCGATGATCACGCCGCCCTCGGGAAGTGTGGCCTCTGCAGAGCACATGCCCTTCACGGCCTGATAGATGTTCTGGTCGAGCGGGTAGCCGCCGTTGGTGGTAATGGCAATCTCGCACTCGACGGGCTCAACGCCGGCAAGGCTCTTCACGAACTCGCAGCCAGCCTCGTGCGCCTTGTGGATGTCGCCGGCAAAGGAGCCGATGACCTCGTGCTTGCCGTTGAGCACCACGTTGAGCACAAAGGCAAGGTGAGCCATCTCGGCAGCGGCAAACATGTCCTCGCTCACGTGGTTGTGGCACAGGTTGCCGGCACGCGAATGGGAATCGTTCACAAACTGACCGTTGTGGTTGTACATGATGGTCTTGTAGCTGGCGATACCAGGCAGGACGGACTTGCGGCTACCAGAGAAACCGGCAAAGAAGTGCGGCTCAATAAAGCCCTCGGCAAGCAGCAGATCGCAATCGGCAGCAATCTTGTTGATGATGCACTCGCCGCCAGAAGGCAGAGTGCCGATCTTTTTCATCATGCTGTCGTCGGTCGCGACGTGCATAACGATTTCCTCGTTGGCAACGATCTCCTCGCCGTACTTGTTGACGAGCTCCTCGTGCGTCGACGGACGATGCATACCCGTAGCAACCAGAATACGCACGCGAGCCTCGGGCGCAGCAGAATGGATGTGATGCAGCAGAATAGGCATCGTCACACGCGAGGGAACGGGACGCGTATGATCGGAGCTAATGATGACGATATCCTTCTTGCCAGCACAAAGCTCCTCGAGCGAAGGCGAGCCATAAGGGTTGGCAAGTGACTCCTCTACCAGCTCTTCCTGCGATTTCGTGGTCTTAAACTCGTTTTGATGACCTTCCATCACACCCGAGAAATTCTTATCCTCGAGCTCCAGATGCAACGTCTTGTGGTCAAACGGTAGTTCACATTCAAACAATGACGAGCGCCCTCTTCCTTTCAACTGACACACTAGATTAACCGTTGGAAGGATACGCCGCTCACCGAAAAACACCACCGTCCACCGACTCATTAACACAACGTTCATATTTGACCCACAACAAAACGGCCGCGACCCCAAACGGGACCGCGGCCGCTACAGTCGTAAGGCGAGAAGCGCCAAACGCGCCGTTGGGACAGACCCCATCCAAAACGCGCGAAGCGCACCATTATTCCCCCAGCCAGTAATCCGCCGAAGACCGGACATCGCAGGGCCCGCCATAAGTTTACTTTTAGGCACACTCCGCAGGACGCAAGAAGCCCTCGCCGCACGAAGTGCGCAGCGAGGGCTTCTTGCATGTCCGAGGACGTGCCTAAAAGTAAACTTATGGCGGGCCCGGACGACTACAGGGCTATCGATTACCCCGTGTTCTGCAGACCTGCCGAGACGCCGGTCACAGTCGAAAGAATCAGGCTCATGTACTCGGCCTTCTTCTCCTCGGCCATCTCGTCCTGATTCATGCGCACCTCGCGAAGAGCGCGGACCTGGGCGATGGACAGAGCGTCGACGTAGGGGTTACGCACGCGAACGGCGCAGCCGAGCACGCGACGACGCTGCAGCGGCCACTCATCACCGACGATGGCAAGGACCCACTTACGGGTGAGCTGCATCTCGGTAAAGACCTTCTTGGACAGATCATCGCGGTCGCCCAGATGCAGATACATCTTGGCGATGCGCTGATCGGTCTTAGCAATCGACATCTCGATGTTGTCGATAAAGGTGCGGAAGAACGGCCACTCCTGGTAGGCAGCCTTGAGCTGGTCAAGATCGCCAAGCTGCTCGCAGGCGGTGCCCAGACCGTACCAAGCGGCCAGGTTAATGCGCGCCTGGCTCCAGCTGAAGATCCACGGGATGGTACGCAGGTCATCGAGCGACTTGGCGCCCAGACCGCGCTTGGCGGGACGCGAGCCGATCGGCAGCAGACCGACCTCGGTCAGCGGCGTCACGGTCGAGAACCACGGTGTAAAGTCCTCGGTGTTCAGCAGGTCCAGATAGCGTTCGTGGCTTGCAGTGTTGAGCTTCTCGGCCATATCCCAGAACTTCTGCGTGGTCTCGGTGTTGGTCTTCTCGACACTCGGGGCCGACTGCAAAAGCGTTGCGGCGGCAACGGACTCAACATGGCGCTGAGCCAGCGTGCGGTTGCCGTAACGGGCAAAGATGACTTCGCCCTGCTCGGTAAGCTTAAAGAAGCAGTTGACCGAACCCTTGGGCTGCGCCAGCACGGCCTTGTTGGCCGGGCCGCCGCCACGGCCCACGGCACCGCCGCGACCGTGCATGAGCACCAGGTCGATATCGTTCTTCTCTGCCCACTTGGCGATGCGCTCCTGCGCGGAGTGCAGCGCGAGCATGGCCGTGGTAGGACCGGCATCCTTGGAAGAGTCGGAATAGCCCAGCATGACCTCCATGCGGCGGTTGGTCTGGGCAAGGCGCTTTTGCACCACGGGCAGCGTAAGCATCTGATCGAGCACGTCGACGCAGCCCTCGAGGTCCTCGAGCTGCTCGAACAACGGGATCACGTCGAGCTCGGGGACATCCTCCTCGTGTGCAAAGGACAGGTGCGCCAGCTCAAAGACGTCGGCCACATGCTGAGCGCTCTTGGTAAACGAGATGATGTAGCGGTGCGCCATCTTCTTGCCGTAGCGCTTTTGGATGGAGCCGATAGCGCGGAAGGTATCGATGACCTCGCGCGTCATGGGCTGCAGGTCGCCATGGATACCGTTCTCGTGGATATCCTTAAGGGCGCGGGCATGCACCACGGAGTGCTGACGGAACTCCATCTCGACCATATGGAAGCCGAAGGACTCGACCTGCCAGATGATGGTTTGGACCGGGCCGTAGGCAGCACGGACGGCACCGCAAGCGGCCAGCGAACGCTGGACGACGCGCAGGTCATCCAGGAACTCGTCGGCGCTGTGGTACATGGTGTCGGTGATACGACGGACGGTGGCGTTCAGGCGGTCGGCCATGACGAGCATGACGGCGCGATGCGGCTCGTGCTCGGAGATCAGCTCGGCGCGGGCCGTGTAACGAGGGCTCATCTCGACCTGATGGTTCCACAGGTTAATGAGCTCGGCCGACGGCTTGCTGTAGGTAGCCTCGAGCGTGAGGTTGCGGCCGATGTGGCGGCACTTGTCCTCGAGCTTGAGCACCATGTGCGTAAAGTACTTGGCGGCGACCTCACGGCTCACCTTGGCGGTGACGTTGGGGTTACCGTCGCGGTCGGAACCGATCCAGCTGCCGGGATGGAAGAACGCCGGGCACAGCGGCGGCACAGTACCGGCCTTGTCGCCCAGCACCCAATCGTCAAAACGACGATAGATAACGGGGATAACGTCGAACAGCGTGTTATCGAAGATGTCGATGATGGTATCGGCTTCCTCGACCGGCGTGGGCTTCTTGAGCGCGATGGGACTCGTACGCACCAGGGCGTCGATCTCCTGCAGCATATGGCGCTCGTTCTCCACCAGGTCGGAGCCGCCCAGACGCGGACGCTCCTCCAGCAGGTTGGAGATACGGCGGATCTTGCCCTCGACGGCCTTACGACGGGCCTCGGTGGGATGTGCGGTAAAGACAGGGTGGAACTCGAGCTTGTCGAGCAGCTCGTTGGCACCCTCGACACCCAGCTCATTCACCAGCTGGTGATAGGCAACGGTAAGCTCGTTGGCAGGATCGACCTCGGTATCGGTCGACGCACCGGCCTCGCGCTCGCGCAGCTGCGCCACACGGTAGTTCTCCTCCGACAGGTTTGCCAGATGGAAAAAGCTCGTAAAGGCGCGAACGATGACCTGCTGCTTATCGAGCGGCAGGCTGTCGATCAAATCGACGACCTCACGAAATGCCACGGCAGTGGGCTCGTCGGCGGTGGGCACGCCCTGCTCGTCGACGGCTTCGTCGGCAGCGCAGGTACCGGGGTTGCCGGCATTGACCACAATCTCGGCTGTCAAAATCTTGTCGAACAGGTCCGCGATCTCGGGATCATACTCGCTAAGCACACGGCGCTCCAGGCGCAAGAACAGCGCCAGATTGTCGCGCAGCTCCTCGGGGATCTCGATCTCGGCGAGACGCTCCCTGGACTCGGCATTCGAGCCGATTCGGTTAACGAGGCGGTTGACCACGGCAGCGACGCGCGCCGCGGCTTCGGGTACAGACTGGTTGCTTAGGTTCTCAGCCACGTTTCCTCCCATTCCTCCTTCTATGCACGTAACATGCGGTATTCATTATAGGCGCTTGAGAAATACTTTCGACACTGATTGCGCTTTACCACACAAAAGTATTTTCTGCATTGCAAAGGTTTTTGCCCTAAATGGTCGTATTTCTCGGTGGGCGGCATACGTAAACGGGGGCATTCCGCATAAAAGCGAAACACCCCCGTAACAATCGCTCTCCATGAGCAGGGCACGTTAGCAGGCCCGAAGCTCAAAAAGATGCGCTACAGGCGCTCGCGAACCGCCTCGACGACGTTGTCCAGATCGGCGAGCACCTCGTCATGGCACTGCATGTCGCGCACTTTGACCTTGCCGGCGGCAAGCTCGTCGCCACCCAGGACCAAGATGAGCTTGGCGCCTACCTTATCGGCTTGCTTAAACTGGGCCTTGAGCGAACGACCCTGATAGTCGGCCTCGGTCACGATACCTGCGGCGCGAAGCTCCTGCGTAATGGCAAAGACGTTCTGGCGCAGCTCCTTGCCGGCATTGGCGACATAGACGCACGGGGCCTCATCGGCACCCAGATCGCTGCCAAAGGCCTGCAGGGCCAGCAGGGCGCGCTCAAAACCGACAGCAAAGCCGACGCCCGCCGTGGGCTTGCCACCCTCGAGCTCGACCAGGCCATCGGCCGCCGCCACCGATGGAGCCGACGCCGGCGCCAGGAGCCTCGACCTCAAAGACGGTACGGGTGTAGTAGTCAAGGCCACGCACCAAGGTGGGATCCTCGACATACTCGATACCGGCGGCATCCAGATAGCGCTTGACCTGCTCGTAGTGCTCGCGGCACTCATCGCACAGGTTGTCACCCATCAGCGGAGCCTCGGCCATGATCTCGCGGCAGTGGTCGTTCTTGCAGTCGAAGGCACGCAGCGGGTTGAGCTCGGCGCGCTCGCGGCACTCATCGCACATCTCGTCGGCGTGATCGAGGATGAACTGCTTAACCTGCTCGCGATAAGCCGGACGGCACTGGGCGTCACCCATCGAGTTGATGAGCAGACGAAGCTTGGAAAGATCGAAGCCCAGGCGCTTGTAGAACTCCATGAGCATGATGATGCACTCGGCGTCTGCCGCCGGATCGGGAGCGCCGAGCCACTCGATGCCCACCTGGTGGAACTGGCGCAGGCGGCCCTTCTGGGGACGCTCGCCGCGGAACATGGCCTCGGCGTAGTAAGCCTTAAACGGCGTGGAGCCCTGGGGCACCAGATTGTTCTCGACGACGGCGCGCACCACGCCGGCCGTGCCCTCGGGGCGAAGTGCCAGGCGCTGCTTGGGCTTGAGTTTGGTGTCGGTGCCCTCGGTAAAGACGCGCTCCAGGTTGGCACCGCTGAACACGCGGAACATTTCCTTGCGCACGACGTCGGTCGACTGGCCGATACCGTGGACAAACACGTCAACCTGCTCGATCGCGGGCGTCTCGATGGGTTTAAAACCAAACGGCTCGAACACGCCGGCCGCAATCTGCTGCATCTTTTGCCAGGCGCGCATCTCGGCGCCGATAAGGTCGCGGGTTCCCTCCGCCTTCTGTGCCTGCATGGGCAAACACCTTTCTTTTGTATCGCGTCATAGGTAGTGGACATTATACGGCACAAAGCAGCAACGCGGCGGCGCGCCTGACCGAACGAGGGTATGGGGACTCGTTCGGCCAGACGCGCCGCTGTTTGTGATCCCTTTTCCTCCGTCCCCTTCGGATCACGTGACCCCTTGGGGACGGAGGAATAGGGATCATTTCGTAGGCCCGTGGCCGCCTTGGAAACCGAATGATGGTACGAGCATCCATTCGGCTTCCAAGGCGGCCACGGACAGAACGGGACGAACAGAAAAGAGCGACGGACGCCTACTCCCCCGCCACGCTCGCGCGCAGCTTGGCGGCGATGGGCTCGGATACCAGCAGGAACACGAGCATGACCACGGAGCACGCCAAGCACACGATCCAAGTGCTCGCAAAGGAGCCCGTGGCATCGAACAGCACGCCCGAGACGATGGCGCCGGTAGTGCCCAAGATTGCCTTGAAAGACAAGGGCATAGGCCTTACGGCCATGCCCGCAGGCTTGAAAGGCAAGGTTGGATGCTACCGGTGGTCGGCGATATAGCCCAAAGCGACGGCGGTATAAGCCGCAGCACCGAGCGGCAGCTCGGCATCGTTAAAACGTGCCTTGGGATGGTGCTGGGCAAAGTGTTCGTCCGTGTCGGTTACGGCCGCGCCCACGGTAAAGTACGCACTCGGAATCTCGCTCGAGATAAGCGCGAAGTCCTCACTCGCCATGGCATGGAAAAGCGGCAAGAAAGCCGCCTTGGGCAGCACTGCGCCCACATAACCAAGCGACGCCTGAGTCATATCGCTGTCGAGTACAAGCGGCGGAACATCCGAAAGCGTCTCGATGGTCGCCGGCGTACGATATGTTGTGGCAACGCCGTTAACGACCTCCGCGATGCGGGTCTTGAGGTGCTCCATGAGCTCAACATCGAAGCCGCGCAGCGTTCCCTCGAGCACACAGGTGTCGGGGATGACGTTGGCCGCCAAGCCGCCAGCAAACTTACCAACGGTAAGTGCGACTTCCTTGGCCGCCGGCACCTCGCGGGCGATAAGCTCCTGGAGCGCCAGGTGCACATGGACGCCGGCCGCGATGGGGTCGATGCAGATCTCGGGGCTCGAGCCATGGCCGCCCTTGCCCTGGAGCGTGATGCGGAAACCGTACACGCCCGAAAGCGCCGGACTGCCGTAGAGCACCAGGCCAAGCGGCGACTGGCTGTTGACATGCATGGCAAAGGCCGCCTGAGGACGCGGGTTCTGCAGCAGGCCATCGGCGATGGCAGCGCGTACCCCTTCAAAGGTCTCCTCGCCCGGCTGGAACAGCAGTTTGACGGTGGCATTGGCGTCGACGAGCTCGGCCTCGCGGGCCTTGAGCAGGCGAGCCGCACCAAGCAGCGCCGTCGCGTGCATATCGTGACCGCAAGCGTGCATGCAGCCGTTGGTGGATGCAAAGGGCTCGCCGGATTCCTCGGCAACGGGCAGGGCGTCCATGTCGCCACGAAGCATGATGACCGTTCCGGCCTGCTCGTCCTTGCACGTGCCATTGCCCTGAGCGGCCGCACCGGCACCGATCAGGCCAACGACGCAGGAACCGTCGACTAGCGTGGTATGGGGGATGTCCATCTCGTCCAGACGTGCCTGGATATAGGCAGACGTCTGCGGAAGATTGTTACCCAGCTCGGGCATCTGGTGTAGATCGTGTCGCCACGCAGCGAGCTCGTCTGCAAAAGCCTGAGCTTCTGCAACAAGACCGTCACCGATAGCGGTCTGCGCCGCCGCGGTGGCCTTGGGCGCTGATTGCGGTTGAAGATCGGACAGTGCTGGTGCCATAGATGCCCTCCAGTAACGTTTTTGCAGCAAGCACTTTGATAGCGTAAAGTGCAAGGTACTACTTTAAGGGCGACGCATAAAAAATGCCGCCCCGGGAGGCGGCGCAACAAATTGTTTACAATTGCGGACGCGGCTTTCGACGCAAAAAATCGAAATGCGTCTCGCTCAAGATAATCGAAAGAAAGATGAGCGCGAAGCCGGCGAGCAGGCGCGAGGTGAGCGCCTCCCCCATCAGCAGCACCGAGAACAACACGCCCGAAGGCGACTCCATCGAAAGGAGCAGCGAGCCCGTCGAGGCCGGGACATGCGCCAGGCCGACGTTTTGGATGAGCAGAGCCACACACGTACAGCCCACCGATAGAAACGCCATCACACCGATAAAGCTCGGCGTCCACACGGACAGCGGCGCTTGGGTCTCGAATAACAGCGACGAGATCAGGCTCAGCACGCCGTTGCCCACAAACATCCAAAACGTGATGACGTTGATGTCCATCTTGCGGCCATACTTGGCGGTCACCGCCATCTGGATGGCAAAGAAGACCGCGCCGCCCAGTGTGATGACATCGCCGACATTGAACTCGACGCTATCGAGCGCCACCAGCCCAATGCCCGCCAGGCACAGCAACGCGGCGCCCAAGTTGTAACGGGTAAGCTTTTCGCCGCTTAGAACGTAGCTCGCAAACGGAACCAAGATGCAGTACGTGCCCGTCAAAAACGCGCTTTTGCCTGCCGTGGTCTGTGCCAGGCCGATCGTCTGCAAACCGTAGGCACCCCACATGAGCGCGCCCATGCCAAGTCCAACAATCAGGTTTCGAGCGTTGAAATGGGCAATGATGCGCTTGTGGAAGATGACAAGCATGACCAACGACGCCGGAAGAAAACGAATGTAGAGCAGCTCGAACACCGGAACGGTATCGAGCGCATCCTTCATGGTGGTGAAGGAATAGCCCCAGATGACCGCTATCGAAAGCAGCAAGACCTTCCAGAACAGCGGCGAGCGTGCGCCGGCACCGCGAGAGGCGCCGCCGGCACCCAGGTCTTCGCGGGCCACAGGGCTGTCGGGCAAGTTTTCGATTTCGTTGGCAGCGTATTGGGCCATGGAACATCCTCACACTCAAACTGGGCGTGGTGTCCGCACGCGTATGGCTGCGTGCCGCCTCATGGTCAAATAAAAACGAGGCGCACCGGACCCCCGGCACGCCCCGCTACTGTAGCAACAACCAAGCAACCCACGCAATCCAGCCCACTAAAGCGTTTTGTTCCGCCGTTCTACCGAACGGCGGACCGGCCG
>CAJMRR010000014.1 GCA_905215835.1 uncultured bacterium
GGCGGTATCCGCGCCGCCGTGATCGTCAACGATATTGGCGAGATCAATGTGGACGCCAGCCTCATCGCCGACGGCGGCCTTTCCGAGACCGACGACCTCATCCCGCTCACCAACGGCTGCATTTGCTGCACGCTTTCGGACGACCTTGCTAACCAGCTGCAGGGCATCGCCGATTCGGGCAACTTCGATTACATCATCATCGAGGCCTCGGGCATTTGCGAGCCCATCCCCATCGCCTACACCATCTCGAGCTTCTGCGACGAGGCCAAGGTGGGCGGCGAGCCTAAGCTCGCGCTCGACAACATCGTGGCCGTGGTCGACTGTGCCCGCATGTACGACGAGTTCAACGGCGGTCGCGACCTGCTGGCTGAGGATATCGACGAGGACGACATCGAGAGCCTGCTCATCCAGCAGATCGAGTTCTGCTCCACGCTGATCCTCAACAAGACCGATACCGTGAGCCCTGAGCAGATCGCCGAGCTCAAGGCCATCGTGCGCAGCCTGCAGAAAGACGCCGTGATCGTCGAGGCCCAAAACGGCGAGGTCCCCATGGAGGAGCTGCTCGATACCGACCGCTTCGACTTTATGCGCGCCTACAACTCCGCCGCTTGGATCGAGGCCATGGAGCATCCCGAGGAGCACGACGACCCCGAGGTGCTCGAGTACGACATCGAGACCTTTGTGTACTCGCGCCGTAAGCCGTTTGACCTGCAGAAGTTCACCGATTTTGTTGAGCAGGAGTGGCCCGACGAGGTCATTCGCGTCAAAGGCCCGCTGTGGCAGACCGGCGATCCGGACATGTGCTACATGTTTGAGCAGGCCGGCCACCAGATGCGCCTGATGGAGAACGGCCTGTTTGTCGACTCGGCGCCCGAGGGCGAGAAACAGAAGATCATCGACGAGAACCCCGAGATCATGCAGATTTGGGACGACGAGACGGGCGACCGTATGACGAGCCTGTGCATCATCGGCCGTCACATGGACAAGGATGCGCTCATCGCCTCCCTCGATGCCTGCCTGACCGACTGGCACCGCGCCTAGGTTTATCCAAGCGGGTATTTTTCCGCTTACGTAACCGCCAAACCACCACGAAGGTGCCCTTCGTGGTGGTTTTTCGTTCTGAGCCAAGGAGATTCATGTTCAACATTGTGCTGTATGTGCCCGAGATTCCGGCCAATACGGGCAATATCGGCCGCACCTGCGTGGTTACCGGCGCCCGCCTGCATCTGGTGGAGCCGCTGGGGTTTTCGCTCGACGACAAGACGGTGCGTCGCGCCGGACTGGGCTACTGGCAAAACTTGGACGTGACGACCTATGCCAGCTGGGAGGATTTCCTTGCCCGCAACGGCCTCTCCCCCGCCGACGAGCGCCTGCATCTGCTGACCAAAAAGGCACGCCGCACCTATGCGCAAAGTACCTACCGCGATGGCGACTACTTGGTCTTTGGCAGCGAGAGCTCGGGCATTCCCGAGGAGCTGCTCGCCGCGGCGCCCGAGCGCTGCGAGCGCATCCCCATGCTGCGCGATTGCGACTCACTCGATAACGCCGAGACTTGGGAAGCTCACGAGGAATCGCTCGGGCATACCGAGGACAGCCACGAGGCCATCCTGCAGCAGGATATCTGCGGCAACTTCGTTAACCCCGACGACTACCGCATCAGCGCGCTCAACCTCTCCAACAGCGCCGCCATCGTCCTCTACGAGGCCCTACGCCAGGCAGGCTTTCCGGGAATGTGACAAAGGGACTATCCTTTTGCCACATTCGAGCGCCACGTCGATGGCACACACGCCTAATTGATGCTCTAGATAAAGGCCCTCACTTTTAATCAGAATTAACTAAAGTAAAATGAAGTTAAACGGCGGTGTGAAAGGAGAGCCTTGTGGAATATCTCGAGAACCCGTTTACCCCCAGTTTTGGTGAGGTTCCTGCCCATCTCGCTGGCAGACAACAGATTATTCGGGATTTGGACCGTGCCTTCTTGAGCCAGCGCAGGCGCCCAGAATTGACCTCGATCTTCTCAGGCGCGCGTGGAACCGGTAAAACCGCTCTCATGTCGTCGCTCGCGACAAGGGCGGAATCCCACGGCTGGATTGCCGTAAAGACGACCGCGCTCCCGGGAATGCTTGAGGAAATCGAGTTCGGGGCGAAACGTGCCGCAGCCCATCTCATCGACTCGTCCAACCACTTCGAAGTCACCGGTCTCGGAATTGCACCGCTCGGCAGCATCGAGGTCAGTCGCGTTCACGATGCCTCAACCTGGCGTTATCGCATGAGCGACATCATCGACCGGCTCAACGAGGCGGGCACCGGTCTGCTTGTCACGGTTGACGAGGTGGACCCGACACTCGACGAGATGATCCAGCTCGCAGCGACGTATCAGCACTTTGTGACCGATGGGAAACGCGTCGCCCTGCTCATGGCGGGACTTCCCAACAACGTATCGACGCTACTGAACCACAAGACGGTCTCGTTCCTTCGCCGCGCCCAACAATATCATCTGGGTCGCATTGCCGACTATGACGTACGCGAGGCCTTGATTCGCACAATCCAGGAAAACGATCGCCTAGCAGATGCCGAGGGAATCGATAGAGCCGTTCGCTCGATCTCTGGTTTTCCCTTCCTATTGCAACTCGTAGGCTACCGTGCCTGGGATCTCACAAGCGATTCGAAGGAAATCTCGTCACGCGACTTTGACCTGGGAATCAAAATCGCGCGCGACGAGATGGACGACCGAATCCTCGCGGCAACCTATCGGGAACTCACGGCAGAGGACAAGCGATTCCTCATCGCCATGCTCGATGACGAGGAAGAGTCCACCACCGCTGACCTTGTCGAGCGCCTTAAGCGTTCGCCGCAGCAGGTCTCCCGCTACCGACGCCGCATGATAGACGCCGGCATCATCGGGGAGCGAGGACGAGGGCTCGTCGCATTTGAATTGCCATTCTTCCGCGACTATCTCGCAGCTCAATGCGTGAAATAGGTATCAATGAGGCAAAGGGACTGTCCCTTTGCCTCATTGTCTATAGGTAGCGGCCAGTAACGCTCTTGGGGCAGGCAGCGATATCCGTCGGCGTGCCGGCACAGACGACTCGCCCGCCCGCATCGCCACCGCCCGGGCCCATATCGATCACATAATCGGCATTTCGGATAAGGTCGAGATCGTGTTCGATCACGATAACCGTGGCGCCCTTGGCAACGAGGCCGTCAAACACACTCAGCAACACCTGAACATCGAGCGGATGCAGGCCGATCGTGGGCTCGTCAAACACAAACACGGCGTCGTCCTGCACGCGGCCCATCTCGCTCGCAAGCTTAAGGCGCTGTGCCTCGCCGCCCGAAAGCGCCGGCGTGGGCTCACCGAGCGTGAGATAGCCCAAACCCAGGTCGTGCAAGGTCTGCAAGCGTGCCTGAACCTTCTTGAGTCCCAACGTGGCGTCGAGCGCTTCGTCCACACTCATGTCCATGAGCTGCGGCAACGTAAGCAGACTCCCGTCCTTGCCCTCGCGATGGATATGCGAAGCCGCGTCTGCATAACGTGAGCCGCGACATGCCGGGCAGACGATCTCGACGTCGGGCAAAAACTGCACATCGAGTGATATCGATCCTGTGCCATCGCACGTAGGGCAGCGCAAGGCGCCAGTGTTGTAGCTAAAGGCGCCTGCCTTGTAGCCGGCTGCCTTGGCCTCGGGCGTGCGGGCGAAGGCGCGACGCAGCTCGTCATGGATATCAGCATAGGTCGCTACCGTCGAGCGCACGTTGGCACCGATGGGCGTTGCGTCAATCAGGTTGGCACGTGCAATGCCCTCGGCATCGACCCAACGCACGTGTTTTGGCAGGCGCTCGCTGGCTGCCTGTGCCTTAAGTGCCGGGATGAGTGTCTCGAGCACCAGCGTCGTCTTGCCCGAACCCGAAACGCCCGTCACCGCGACGAGACGGCCGCGCGGGATATCGACTTCGAGCGGCTTGACGGTATGGATGGCATCGGTCGCCATGCGGATATGGCCCTGGTCGGACATTTCCTCGTCAGTCACCTGCGGACGCAAGCGCTTGGACTCCGAGCGCAAAAACGGGGCGATGCGGCTGCTCTGCGATTGCTCGACCTCATCCACCGTACCCGCGGCAATCACATTGCCACCGCCCGCTCCGGCAACGGGACCCATCTCGACCAGATAGTCGGCTTCCGCTAGAACGCGCGTATCGTGGTCAACAACAACCACGGTGTTGCCGTCATCCACCAGATCGCGCATCACGCCTACCAAGCCGTCGACATTGGCAGGATGCAAGCCAATCGAGGGCTCGTCCAGCACATAGAGCACACCCGTCGATCGGTTGCGCACCACGCGGGCGAGCTGCACGCGCTGGCGCTCGCCCGTGGAGAGCGTGGCGCCGGCGCGGTCGAGTGAAAGGTAATCGAGGCCCAGGTCAACCAGACGGCGGGCCGTGCTCAAAAATGAATCGCAGATATCCGTCGCCATGGGCTGCATCTCGGCCGGCAAGGATGCGGGCACCCCGCGCACCCACTCAATCGCATCACCAAGCGTCATGGCCGCCGCCTGTGACAGATTGATACCGCGCACCTGGGGCTGGCGCGCCGCCTCGGCGAGACGCGTGCCGCCGCAATCGCGGCATGGGCCCTCGCGCAAAAAGCGAGCCACGCGCTTAAGCCCCTTATCATCCTTAACCTTGGCGAGCGCATTCTCGACGGTATAGACGGCGTTGTAATAGGTGAAATCGAGCGGCGTGGCGCCCTCGCCGTTTTTGGGAACGTAGAGAATGTGCTTTTTAACCGCCGGACCATGGAACACGATGTCGCGCTCTTGAGGCGAGAGCTGGTTAAACGGCACATCGGTGCGCACGCCCATCTCGCCGGCCACCTGCTTCATCAGATCCCACATGAGCGTGCCCCAAGGAAGCACTGCGCCTTCGTTGATGGTCTTTGACTCGTCGGGCACCAGGCTCGCCTCGTCCACCTCACGCATGACACCGGTGCCGCCGCAGGTAGGGCACGCACCGCCGCTGTTAAAGGCAAGGTCCTCGGCACTCGGCGCGCAGAACTCGCGACCGCATGCAGGGCACGTGAGCGACAGGCCAGCGGCAACGTTAAGGCTCGGCTCCACGCGCGCCCCGCAGTACGGGCACACGTGATGGGCGCAACGACTAAAGAGCAGACGCAGGCTATTGTTGAGCTCGGTCATGGTGCCAAAGGTCGAGCGTACGCCCGGCACGCTGGGACGCTGATGCAACGCGAGCGCCGCCGGTACGTGTAATACCTCATCCACCTGAGCGTGCTCGGCCTGCGTCAGGCGACGT
Organism: uncultured bacterium; assembly: GCA_905215835.1. Taxonomy (GTDB): domain Bacteria; phylum Actinomycetota; class Coriobacteriia; order Coriobacteriales; family Coriobacteriaceae; genus Collinsella. The sequence goes on from CAJMRR010000014.1 coordinate 5,311, forward strand.
CGAGTATAGGTGCTGAGCGCCTCCAGGTAGCGGCGCGAGCCCTCGGCATAAAGAACCCCCAGCGCCAGCGAGCTCTTGCCCGAGCCCGACACACCGGCAATGCCCACAAGCCTTCCCAGCGGAATATCGATATCGATGTCTTTAAGGTTATGGACGCGCGCGCCACGCACCTCGATAGCCTGCGGGTTCATCTTCTGTTCCGTCACCTTTATCACCCTACTCATGCCATAAAATGCGGTCGCGGATATACTCGCCCAGCATGGGCACGGCAAACCGGACGAGGCCGTATCCGGCAGCCTCGATGACGCGCTCGCGAATCAGGCTTGCGCGATATTTACTCGCCCAGCTCTGGGTGCGATCGCAACGCTCAATGATATCCGCCATTCGCGTCGGCTTACCCTCGTCAGCAGCCATGGCCTCGATAAAGAGGCGTTGCGGACTGCGCAACCCGTAATACAGAGGCGCGTCGACCGCTTCGTAGAACTCGGAGACGGCATCCGCATGGCCATCCTCGACATCGCGCCTTTCGATGACCTGCGAGCCACGCCGGACAGCAGACCGCCACATGTAATATCCCACCAGCTGAACCATATAGGGATGCCCCATGCTCTTGCGCGCCGCAAGGTCCGCCGTCTCCGCGTCAACGCAAAGACCAGTACTCTCGACTGTCTGGATATATGAATCACGCACGTTGGGCAAGGATATCGCCCCCAGCGTACGCTGCTGGGCACGCCGCAAAAACGTCACGCTCGGCTCTTCGAGCAGGTCGTCAACTATACTGGGTAAGCCGGCGAACACCAGCGCAAGACCGCGCTGGTCGCTATCGGGCAGGCCCGTGGCATCTTGATCTCCGAGCACCTGCTGATAGAGAACGGCAAGAGCCGCCAGTTCCTCGATAGACGCAGATTGAGCCTCGTCAATCGCAAACAGTATGCCCTTGCCTGGACCGAGCTTCTTGAGGCGCTCGTTGACCAGCCCGCGCAACGTCTCGCCCTTTGCTCGCGCCGCCTCGACCGACATCCGGCCAAACGACGGAGCAAACTCCATTGACGTCACAACGGGTTTATTCGAGCGAAGCGCATCGGCCAAGCGGTCGCATAAGCCAAGCGAAGCGGAATCGGAGACAACCGCCCATCCGCGCTCATTGGCTAGACGTTGCAGCTCCCGCAGGAGAACTGTCTTGCCGCAGCCGCGGTTCCCCGTAATGAGCATGAGCCTGCCCGGCGCTCCGGCGCCGTTATCGAGCCCTTCCTGAAAATCTTCGATGACCGGCTCGCGACCAATGAGTATCGGAGGCCGCTTGCCTGCCGTTGGCTTAAAGGGATTTGGATTCATGTCGGCCTCCTCGGATTGGCAAACGCTGTCTATAGTTATACCAACTTATACCGAGTTATACCAACAGCAGGTGACAAAGGGGCCGCCCTTCTATCACCTATGGCAAAAGAACTCCGCGTCTGCCGCTCGCCAGGGGCGGAAGGTGGAGGGATCGATCTTTACGTGGGCCGCGGCGGGTACGTCGTACCATTTGACCGTGTAGCCGGCGCCGTGAGAGCAAAAGACCGAATCGGGCGTGTTGGGCAGATCAGCCTCGGGCTCATAGGCGACCGTCTCGATTACGCGCTCGGCATCATGGCAAGCCGCATAACCGGCGAACTCCAGGTACAGATGCCCGCGACCGCTCGTGTAGGCAGCCACCTCCAGCGCATAATCCTGCACCTCGGATGCCGGCACGCGACCCACAAGCTTCGCCCGATCGCCCGCCATCGTCGGCGGCTCGTACTCGGCACCCATGCGCGTGGCATCCGAGAGCGCCCGGCCCACGCACTCCCCCGGCACCTCGAGCTCAAAGCGATACCACGGCTCCAACAGCACCGCCGCGCCGGCCTCACGCGCCTGCATCAAACCCTGGCGAATCGCGCGGTACGTGGCCTGGCGAAAATCTCCGCCCTCGGTGTGTTTGGCATGCGCGCGGCCGCCCGTGAGCGTAATGCGCACATCGGTGATGGGCGAGCCGGTCAGCACGCCCAGGTGATCGCGCTCCATGGCGTTGGTGAGTGCCAAACGCTGCCAGTTAAGATCGAGCTCGTCGGTCGAGGTCACGGTGCCAAATTGCACGCCCGAACCCGCTGGCAACGGCTCCAAGCGCAGATGCACCTCGGCATAGTGGCGCAGTGGCTCAAAGTGGCCCGCGCCCTCGACCGGCTGCGAAATAGTCTCCTTATAGAGAATGCCGCCAGACTCAAACGCAACCGAAAGACCAAAGCGATCTGCCAACACCCGCTGCACGACCTCGAGTTGCACGGCGCCCATCAACTGCAAATGAATCTGCTCAAGATGCGTATTCCAGCTTACGCCGAGCATGGGGTCTTCGTCCGCCAGCTCAGTCAGTGCTTTGAACACGGCGTGGACATCGTGTTCGCCCGGAAGCACCGTATAGGTGAGAACTGGCGCAATGACGGGCGCATCGCCCGCGGGCTCCGCGCCCAGGGCGTCCCCTGGGCGAACGTGTGCAAGACCCGTCACGGCACAAATACCGCCAGCAGCAACTTCTTGGGCAAGCTCATACTTCTCGCCGTTATAGATGCGTACCTGGTCGACCTTCTGCTCCCACGCCTCGGCACCGGAACGTCCGTTAATCATCTGCTTGGCATGCAGCGTGCCGCCGGTCACTTTAACCCAAGCCAAGCGCTCACCGCGATCCCCGCGGCTCACGCGGTAGACGCGCGCGGCAAACTCCAGGAGCCACGCCTGTTCACGCATCAGTGTACACATGCCATCTAGCAGCTCGTCCACGCCTTGGTCCTTGAGCGCCGAGCCGGCAAAGCAGGGAAAGAGCTTGCGCTCGGCAACCATGCGCGACAGCGTCGCGACGGAAAGCTCACCCGCCTCAAGAAACTCCTCGAGCGCTGCTTCGTCCAACGCAGCAGCGTCCTCCTGAACGACGCCACCCGCCAGTAGTTCGTTGGCATCCAGGCACCCCTCAGAAAGACGTTGCCCAAGCTGTGCCAGCAAAACATCGCGGCCGGGATTCTCCAAATCGATTTTGTTGATATAGATGAACGTCGGAATGTCATAGCGCGCAAGCAGGCGCCACAGGGTTTCGGTGTGCCCTTGCACGCCATCGTTGGCACCCACAACCAAAATCGCATAGTCGAGCGCGCGCAATGTGCGCTCCGCCTCGGCAGAAAAATCGACATGCCCCGGTGCATCCACGAGCATGACGTGGGTATCGCCATGGTCGAGCACGGCCTGCGACGAGAAAATCGTAATGCCGCGCTCGCGCTCAATCTCGTTCGTATCCAGATGCGAATCGCCATCGTCCACGCGGCCGCGCTTGCGAATGCGACCCGCGTTAAACAGCATGGCCTCGGCCAGCGTGGTCTTGCCGGCATCGACATGCGCCAAGATTCCAACGACCGCTTGCTTCGACATGGCTCTCCTCTTATTACAAGCCCATCGCACGCGGCAACGGGCACCCTCGTTCCACACTGGATGATACAATTTACGGGCCGGCGGGCGAAGCGGGCCCTATCCCCCGACCGAGCTCATCGCCCCGCGTTGCCGCGCGGCGATTTTCGTAGGTTCGCGCCTTGCGAAAGCCGGCACCTCCCCTTTTTGTCTGCCCTGGTTCATCTGGGACAGTAACAACGCGAGCCTCACAACAGCGAGGAGCAACCATGAAGGCATTGCTCAACGAGTTCAAGGAATTCATTAATCGCGGCAACGTGATAGACATGGCCGTCGGCGTGATTATCGGCGGCGCATTCACTGCCATCGTGACCTCGCTTACCGACAACATCATCAACCCGCTTATCTCCGTGATTGCCGGCGGCAGCGCCACCGAGATCTCGGGGCTGGTGGTGCCGGGCACCAATATCGACTTTGGCGCCTTTATCGGTGCATGCATCAACTTTTTGATTGTGGCGGCGATCGTCTTTGCCATCGTCAAGGCCTTCAACAAGGCGCAGGAGATTGGCGACAGGCTCGCCGGTGCCACCACCGAGGAAGCCACCCCAAAGCCCATCTGCCCCTATTGCCTGGAAGAGGTAAACGAGGGCGCGACCAAGTGTTGCCACTGTGGAAGCGAGCTGCCCAGGGAATAGTCGCGTAGGCGCAGCATTATCAACCACACGGCAAGCACCCCAGGCGCCGCAATCAACTAAATTTGCCCCCGTTTGGGCCATTTGTCGTTCGAGTGAATTGTTGCCATGAGGCCCGGCTTTTACGCCTCGCGCAGCCAATCGAACGCGACACGCGCCGTGCCGTCGGACACATAGACGATACCAGCGCGCTCAAAGCCGGCCTTTATGATGGCACCCTGCATGGGCAGGTTGTCCTGATGCGTGTCGATACGCAGGTGATCGGCACGCTCTTTGGCAAAGGCAAACATCGCGGCCGCGATACCGTGCGCGGTGCCGTCGGACGCCACACGGTGCAGCACGGCGTACGGAGTGTCGCTACGCCATTGCCCGTCCTCAATTACGTCATAGCACTCGTCCGGGCCCGGCAAAAAGGCAAACGTCGCCACCACGCGGCCGTTGACTTCGAACACATAACTGCCTCCGGCAGCGATATCGGCAGCTGCTCGACCGAAGGCGTACCCACCGGCCACTGCGTAGCATTACCGTGCGCGCGCATAAAGGCGCGTGCTACATCATAGATAGCCATGACAGTGGGAATGTCGGTATCGAGTGTTTTTCTGATCATCACGCGGCGACCTCACGTTTATTGGTATCACTTTGATTGGGCAATGATACCAACGTTTGGAGAAGGGTGCGAAGCAGATGGGAAGCAAAAAGCGAGCCGCCTGGTCAAAGGCCAAAAGCGAGTTTTTGGGCGCTGCCACCGGCGGCGATATGAGCGACCTGTTTGCGCGCGAGAATGATCGCCGCGACGCCCTGGACGCCGAGCGCGATGAAGCCTGGCGCTACAAGTCGTGCGAGCGCAAAAACCGTTACGACACGCGCGCCGAGGCCGAGGCAGTTATGGCCGACTGCGAAAACCGTGGACGGCGCGGTTTGGCCTGCTACAAATGCGAATACTGCGGCGGATGGCATCTGACGTCGCACCCATGGAAATAGGCGCCTCATCGGCACGGCACTGACGGAGCGCCAACCATCGCGCGCAAGCTACGGGCGCGGCGGCACCAAAACATCGTAACGAACGGCCTTGCCCGCAAGTTGATAGCTCGGCTTAACGCCGGCAAGCAGCGGCCCCTTCACCGGCCGCTTAATAACGACCTTGCGCGGGTGCACCGCAAGCGCAGCTTCGACCAGCGCCTCCTCATCGGCGCACGGCTGCTCCAGATGGTGCAAGAGTTGGAATTTCTTTTTAACCGCCGCGCTCTTGGTGCGTCCGGGAAACATGGGGTCCAGATACACCACGTCGGGAGCGGTGAGCTCGCCCCGCCCGATCAGCTCAGCTGTATGGTAAAGGCCGGCAATGCTGTCCTCGCCCGCATGTAAGCGCATGCGCGCCACGGCTGTCGCAAGCGCCGGATCATCTGCCGCGCGATCCAAAGCATCCTTGAGGAGCGCCGCGATCACGCAATCCTGTTCATACAAATCGACGGTAAAGCCCGCGGCAGCCAGCAGCAGCGAATCCTCGCCAAAGCCCGCCGTGGCGTCAATCGCCCATGGGCTCTCGATGCCTTTTGCGCGCGCAGCCTTTACCAGCAGCTCTTGCTGCAGACGGCCCTGCTTGAGCCGCGGAAGCATGCGGGTGAAATCGGCACGCAGCTCCATTGAGCCGTCGGTGAGCGTGAGGCCCTCGGACTTCCCGGTCAGCTCAAGCCCCGCGGCCCGAGCAACAGAAAAGGGATCGACGACGCCCATGGGTACTCCTTAACAAGCAAAACGAATACGTGAGCACCGCTTACGTCGGTACCCAACCGTCCGCTATTGTCCCACATGCGACATGGTCCACAGCATCCCAATGCAAAGCACCGCCATCAATACCGTGCACACGGCAGCGATCACGGAATCACCCATGCGCCTTCCCAACGACCGCGGCTCACGCACTTGCCCTGCTCCGTACATCATGACTCCTCCTTGAGACCAGCTCCTTGTTACGGCCTCATCATCGCAGCGCCGCACATGGGCTGCCATCGATTTGACTTACGCCCAGCTTTCTTTTTTGAAAGGTTGGACCGTGCAGGCAAGAGACGCTTTCAACGCATGCATCGCCGCGTTGAACTACAATGTGCTTCACCATATGTGCAGTACATTGGGTGCGCCAAGTTGGCGTACTCGTATCGAAAGGACCAGCCATGAGCTTCACTCGCAAGACTCTCAAAATCCTTGCTCTCATCTACTTTGTTTTGGGCATCGCCAGCCTCGTCACCGCCGGCGTCGGTATCGCCACGGGCGGTCTCGATTCCACGTACGGTTCGTACGCCACGCTCGCAGCGGTCGTGCTTATCGCCAAGGGTCTCGTCGACCTTGCCGCAGGCGTCGCCGGTATCAAGGGCGCCAACAAGCCTTCGCAGGTGGACGGCGCGTTTAAGCTCGGTATTGTTGCCGCGGTCGCCACGCTTGCCCAAGCGGTGCTCACGCTTCCCGCGTTTGGCGGCGACGCCATCAACTTTGGCGCCTTTGTCATCGTGGTGTACGACCTGTTCTTTGTCCAGCAGGCACACGCCGTTAAGGCCGAGAACAAGGACCGCCTGTAAGCGCTCGCTTCTCATAACCTCTGCAGCCAAGCAACTAAAAAGGGCCGATCGCGCATCTCCGCGGTCGGCCCTTTACGTTTGCCCAGATAAAACCTACCAAAATAAACCTGTCCCTTTTTGGCAGGTTGTTAGCCGTGGCGGTACTCGGCGATGATGAAGTCGATGTCGGTTTGAAGGGTGTCCAGGTTTGCCAGGCGCTCTTTGTCGGCAGGGCGCGTGCGGTAGTAGTACGGCGTCATCTGGAACACCGCCTCGATGTCGTCCTGGGTCTGAAGCGTAATAGTCGCAGACACCCGCTGCGTTCCGACTAACTCGAGTTCAGTAGTCTTCGGCAGTTTCTCGTCATTGAGATATGGCGTGTCGTAGAGTACCTCCTTGAGCCCAAACAGATGACGGGCACCTGGCACCACGGTGTAGAGCGAACCTTCGGGTGCCAGCACGCGGGCAAACTCGCGCTCGTTAAAGGGAGCAAAGAGCTCGGTCACCATATCGAAGGCGCCATCGTCCACGGGGATATCCTTCATGTTGGCCACAAAATAGGTCGCATCGCCGCGCTTGGCGGCAAGGCGCACCATCTCTTTGCCCAGGTCGAAACCGTAAGCACCCACGCCCGGCACCGCGCCCATGGCGCTGGTGTAATAGCCCTCGCCGCAGCAAATATCGAGCAGCGTCATTGGAGCGCTCGTAGACGCAGCACGCCCAGACACCTGCTTGCGCACCAGCTCGACCATCGCATCGCGCAACGGCTCGTAGTATCCACGGTTCAGAAAGTCACGACGGCTGCGTGCCTGCGACTTGGGATCGCCCATGGAGTCGCCGCTCTTGGACGAGCGCAGCAGATATAGATAGCCCTCGCGCGCACGGTCAAACCGGTGTCCGCCCGCGCATGCAGCACCGCGTTTGTCATCCACCAACGGCTCATGGCAAACGGGACACAACAGCATGGCAACTCCTTAGCGCGAACAACACAACGCCCACCATTGTCGCACGCCTTCCCCACCTAGTCATTGGGGACGTTCTTGAATAACCAGTCGTTTAAGAACGTCCCCAACGACTAGTCGATTAGGAGTATCATCGTCTGCGCAAATAAGCACGAAATAGCATATTAGAGATTGAGAGCGTATGGCTGATACCGCATCTAAGCACATTGACATGACCACCGGCTCGCTGTGGCGCAATATTCCCCTGTTCGCCTTCCCCGTGGCCGCCACGAGCATCTTGGAGCAGCTATCGAACCTCATCGCCACGGTCATCATCGGTAACTTCTCGGGCGACCAGGGCACCCTCGCCATGGCGGCGGTCGGCTCCAATGTTCCGCTTACCAGTCTTATGCTCAACCTGTTTATTGGCATGTCGCTTGGCTCCAACGTGGTCATCGCCAACGCTATCGGTCGCGACGATCAGAACATGGTCAAACGCGCCGTCCATACCTCGATTCTCATGGCACTCGTGGGCTTTGTCGTCATCGCGCTGGGCGAAATCTTTGCCGAGCCCATGCTCGCCGCGCTCAACGTTCCCGCCGAAACCATGCCGCTCGCTTCGCTCTACCTGCGCGTCTTTTTGCTCAGCATGCCCTCGATCTTGCTCTACAACTTTGAGGCCGCGATCTTCCGCTCCGTCGGCATCACCCGCATGCCGCTGCAGGCACTTGCCGTGTCCACCGTCCTCAACATTGGCCTGGACCTCATCTTTGTCCCTGTGCTCCACTGGGGCGTCGCGGGCGTCGCCATCGCCACCGCCATCGCCTACACCGTCAGCGCCGCCACGCTCTTTATCCGCCTGCTCAAGACCGACTCCGTCGTCCGCGTCACCCCGCGCGACTTGGCTATCGACCCCGTCGCCCTCAAGCGCATCGTCAAGATCGGCCTGCCCGCCGGCATCCAAAGCGCCGTCTTTGCCGTCGCCAACATCATCATCCAGTCTGCCATCAACAGCCTGGGCACCGAGGTCATGGCGGCATCGAGCGCCGCCATGAGTCTGGAGTACGTGTGCTACAACCTGCTCAACAGCTTTAGCCAGGCGTGCACCACCTTTGTGGGACAAAACCACGGTGCCCGCCAGATCGACCGCTGCACCAAGACGCTCAAGGTCTGCCTGGTCGAAGGCGGTATCGTCGCGCTCACCACGATTATCGTTATTGTTGGCCTGGGGCGCGAGATCTTGTCGCTGTTCAACAGCGATCCCAACATCGTCTCGATCGGCTATATCCGCGTGTGCTCGATTTTCCCGGCGTACGCCTTTAGCATGTTCTACGAAAACATGTCAGGCTACCTGCGCGGCTTTGGCATCTCGCTCACACCCGCCCTCATCACCATGATCTGCGTCTGCGGCATCCGCTTCTATTGGGTGTTCTGCGTGTTCCCGCACTTCCGCACCTTTGCGAACATCATGATGGTCTACCCCATCAGCCTGGGCACCACGGCGTTCTTTATGGTCGTGGCGGTACTACTCTGCCACCCGGCACGCACCTATCGCGCCACCCAAGCCAAAGCGACAGCCCGCTAAACACCGCACTCAACACCGCGCCAGTCATTAATTGACAATATGTGAGCTCATATAGTCGATAAAGCGCCTCGTGGCGATGGGCATGGTGTCCCAGCTGCGCCAGGCTGCCACTACGTCGCGCGAGGGGGCGTGCACGATGGGACGTACGCGAATATCGGCACGCATGCCCTCCACAGTACGACGGTAGAGCATGCTCACGCCTAGACCCTCCTCCACCATCGCCATGATGGTGTAGTCGTCGGTGACCTCGCTCGTCACGTGCGGCGACAGGCCATGCGCCGCGAATGCATCGAGCACCAGGCTCTGTTCGCCCTCATCCAGCAGCACAAACGGCTCGGAAGCCAGGTCGGCGAGCGTCACCTTTTCCTTTGCCGCCAGCGGATGCGCGGCCGGCAACAGTGCCACCAACTCGTCGTGATAGACCACGCGCTTCTCGAGCCCTGCGGTAAACCCACGTGCCGTAAAGCAAAAATCCACTACGCCGTCGTGCACCCATTGGGCGTTGCGCGTGTAGTCGCCCTGCTTGAGGGTAAAGCGTACGCCCGGGTGCAGCGCCCCAAAGTCGCGGATCACGCGCGGCAACACGGTTCGACTCACGTTGGTAAACGTCGCGATACGAATATCAGTCGACGAAAGCCCCAGCAACTCCTGGCGCTTGCCCTCGAGCTCGAGCTCGGCGGTCACGATCTGGCGCAGGTACGGCAGATACTGCTTGCCGTCGCGCGTAAGTGACACACCCTGCTTGCCACGCTCGATAATCGTGGTGCCCAGCTCACGCTCGAGCGCCTTAACGGCCTGGCTCACCGCGCTTTGCGTATAACCCAGCTCGTCCGCCGCGCCCTTAAGACTTCCGCGATCGACCACCATACAAACAATCTGATACCGCGATGCCATCGTGCCTCCACATCAATGCAGCCGTAAAACGTTCTGCCAGGGCTTTTTCTGCCTACTTTAGCGTTTCTTAATCATACTGAAGATACATTCGCTTTACTACATCCATATCTGGGAGCAGAATCCTTTTTACGAAACCGTTCTGTAACAAAAGGAGTCCCATGGATCGCAAAAAAGCAATCGCGCTCTCATTTTCCGTTCCCGTCGCATGGGGCTTTTCGTATCCCCTCATGAAGATCGGCATGGACAGCATGAACGCCACGAGCATCGTCGCGCTACGCTGCATCATCGCCTTTGTAGCCTGCCTTTTGCTCTTCCACAAGCACGCGTTTCGCATCAACCGCGACCTTATGGTCCGTGCCGCCATCATCGGTGCCATCATGGCAACCGAGCTCACCTGCATGTGCCTGGGCTCCAGCCTCACCTCCGCCTCCACTGCCGGCTTTTTGCAGAGCCTGACGGTCGTGATCGTGCCGTTTGCCAACGCCGCCCTGCTGCGCCGCGCCCCCGAGCGCAAAGTGCTCGTCGGCACCGCCATCGTCACCTGCGGTATGTTGCTGCTCTCGGGCGCCGACTTCACCAGCCTGAACCCGGGCGCGCTCATCATGCTGCTCTCCGCCTTTGTCTACGCCGGACACATCATTGTCGCCAAGCGGTTTGTCGAAGAAGTCGATCCGCTGTCCCTGGGCGTTTGGCAGCTGGGCTTTGGCGGCCTGTTCTCGGGCATTGCCGCATGCGTCTTTGGCGGTTTCACACTTCCCAGCACGCCCAGCGAGGTCGTGGTCGTCGTCGCACTCGCACTCATCTGCTCTGCTTATGGCTTTATCACCCAAACGCTCGTGCAGCCCCACGTGCCCGCCGAGACCACCGGCTTCGCCTTCTCGCTCGAGCCGGTCTGCTCCGCCGTCTTCTCGTTCTTCCTGGTCGGCGAGGTTCTGAGCCCCATCGCCTTCTTTGGCGCCGCACTCATCCTCAGCGGCGTCATGGTGGCAACCGTCGAGCTTCCGCGCCTCCGCGCACATGGACAGGCTCGCATGGCAGGAGCGCCCGAGCACGTCTCGTAGACCCCGCTCTTCATACAGCCGTGGCATAAAGGCAACCGGTGCGCCTTTACAATAGATGCAAACAGAGCATCTGACGTAAAGGAGCCCCATGGACGCCGCGACCCGCGACCGCAACATAGCAACTTGGTTGGGCGATGCGCCGCAGCTGGTACGTGGCACTACGAACCAGCTGCTCGAGCGCATCGCCCTCTTGCGTACCGAGCAGACCATCTACCCGGCACAAGACGACATCCTCAATGCCCTCGCCTACACGCCGGCCGACCAGGTCAAGGTTGTCATCTTGGGTCAGGACCCTTATCACGGACCCAACCAGGCAATGGGACTGTCGTTCTCGGTCCCCGCGACGCAAACCAAGTTGCCGCCGAGCCTGCGCAACATCTATAAGGAACTCAAAGCCGATCTGGGTTGCCCCACTCCCGCCACGGGAGACCTAACACCATGGGCACAACAGGGCGTCCTGCTCCTCAACACTACGCTCACCGTGCGCGAACATGCCGCAAACTCGCACGCCAGGCTGGGCTGGAGCACGCTCACCGACTACGTTATCGAACGCTGCTGTCAGCTGCCCCAGCCGGTAGTCTTTTTGGCATGGGGCCGCTTTGCCCAGCAGATGGTCGAAGGTAAGCTCGACGCTACCGGCGCGGGCAAGGCAACCGGCAAGTTCTGCCTGGCCTCCACGCACCCCTCGCCGCTTTCGGCCAACCGTGCCACAGCAGAACTCCCCGCTTTTATGGGGTCGCGCCCCTTCTCCGCTGCCAATCGGCTACTCAAACAGCACGGCTCGACCCCCGTCGACTGGACTTGCCTCGGCTAAAAATCGATACATCAAAAACGCGCCCGACGGCTTTCCATCGGGCGCGTTTCCTATTCGGGCCAAATAAATTGTGTGCGGCCGGCCTCGCCGCCATCGATCAACAGGCTCTGCCCGGTCATAAACCGGTTGGTCACGCCCACAAAGTAGATCCACTCGGCAATCTCTTGGGCGGTGGCCCAGCGTTTAAGCGGCGTGAGCTCCATAATCTGGTTCCACAGGTGCTCGTCTTCCATCACGCAACGGTTGAGCGGCGTGATAACGCCGCCCGGGTCCACACTGTTGGCGATGGCCTGCGGTGCCAGGCGGTTTGCAAGGTTCTTGGTGTAGGCGATAACGCCGCCCTTGCTGGCGGCATAGGCGGGAAACTCCGATCCCGTATGCCCACTCGCCGACCCCACATTGACCACGGATTTGATAGCGGGCGCCGGCTTGGCGACAAGCCCCTCCCCCACAAAAGCGTAGCGCTCGGTCACGTTGATGGTGCCACACAGGTTGGCGGCGATATCGTCGGCCGAATCCTGCGTACCGGCAACGTTCACGATCACTTGGGGTTCAAGGTCGCCTGGAAACGAGCCCGGCTCGCAGACATCAACAATCAGATGGCGGTAGCGCTCGTGTTCGATCGACGCCGGCAGCAGATCAAAGCCCACGACCTCGTGGCCCTCGTCCAAAAAGCGCTGCACGCATGCGGCTCCGATACCGCCCGAAGCACCCGTGATCAAAACCCGCATACTTGCTCCTTAGGCGGTTGCGTGGCGCTCGAGGTACTCGGAGCCCACATTCTCGCGCTCCCAGCCGCGCACGACCTTGTAGCCCACGGGGCTTAGGAAGACCTCGCACAGCAGCTCGGCAACAGCGCCCGTCAGGGAGCACATGAGGACTTGCACCCAGGTCCAGCCGAAGAACGTGTGGCTCACCACAATGGCAAAGACCAGATTGTCGATAAACTGGCCAACACCCGTGGACACATAGGAGCGGAAGGCGAAGCTCGCAAAGTTATTCTTTTTGAGCATGCGGCCGAGCGACTGGTTGAGCGTGGAGTTAACCACGGCAGAAACGAGCATTGCCAGCGAAGAGCCCAGCACCACGTACCAGGTGCCGCCGATGGTGGCGTTAAGAGCGGTGTTGACCTCGATCATGCCCGTGTCGTAGTAAGCGCCCCACATGCCGGGCGTGAGCGAGCATGCCCAAAAGCACAGGCTCACGGCAAGGTTGACCAGCAGCGCGAGGATAGAGATTTTAATGGATGCCTTGGCACCAAAGCGCTTGCAGATCATGTCCTGGCACAAAAACGAAACCCAGCTCACCACAAAGCCGCAATCGAGTGCCAGATACGGCAGGCTGATAAGCTCTTTGTTGGCCAGCAGGTTCATCATGATGACGCTCACGAAAAACAGCGAAACCGTTGCCGCGGGAATGCTCCGCAACAGGACCTTGTAGTCCTCCATGACCTTCTTGATCATTATGTACTCCTTTGGTTTTAGGTTTAACGAGCAGGATATCGGACCCGAACTGCTCGGACGTCCCGGTCTTGAGACGACGTGGGTATGATAGCCGCTCGCGCGGCATAAGGCAAACAAACGGCGCGGCAGCCCCACAGGACCACCGCGCCAATGCGTTAAAAGGCTACGTTGCCAAACTCCGACAGGATCAGGTCGGGGTTGTGGTCGGTTGCCCAATCCACGTTCCACGGGCTCGTGAACAGCAGCAGCTTACCGCCGCGCATGTCCTCGACACGCAGCGTGTCGCGCGTGAGCGAAAGGCCCGGGATATCGATAGTGTCGGGGTCGTTCTGGATCCAGCGGATGTCCGTATAGGGCAGCGGCTGGCGACGAACCTCAACACGGTACTCGGCCTTGAGGCGGCGCTCGAGCACCTCAAACTGCAGCACGCCGACCACGCCCACGATGACGCTCTCCATGCCGGCGCCCAGCTCGCGGAAGATCTGGATGGCGCCCTCCTGGGCAAGCTCCTCCATGCCCTTCACGAACTGTTTGCGCTTGAGCGTATCGACCTGCGTGATGCGGGCGAACATCTCGGGAGCGAACGTCGGGATCTGCGGGTACTGCACGTGATGCTTGCCGGAGCACACGGTGTCGCCGATGCTAAAGATGCCCGGGTCGAACAGGCCCACGATATCGCCTGCGTACGCCTCGTCCACGATGGCGCGGTCGTCGGCCATCATCGAGGTGCCCGTGGCCAGCTTGAGCTTGCGGTTGCCCTGCATATGGAAGGCGTCCATGCCGCGCTCGAACTTGCCCGAGCAGATGCGCACAAAGGCGATGCGGTCGCGGTGGTTCTTGTCCATGTTGGCCTGGATCTTAAAGACGAAGCCACTAAAGTCGTCGCGGCAAGGATCGACCGGCTCGCTGGTGAGCGTATCGGTATAGGCGCGCGGCGTCGGGGCCAGACGCAGGAACTCCTTGAGGAAGGGCTCCACGCCAAAGTTGGTGAGCGCCGAGCCAAAGAACGCCGGGCTCAGTTTGCCGCAGGCCACGGCATCCAAGTCGAGCTCGTCGCCGGCACCATCGAGCAGCTCGATATCGTCCATCAGGTTCTTATGGTTTTCCTCGCCGATGAGCTCATCCATGGCGGGGTCGCCCAGCTCGGCCTCGACCTCGGCGACCTTCTTGGTGGCGTTGGCGTGACCGTCGCCCTCAAAGGCAATGACGCGACGGGTCTGACGGTCGAACACGCCGCGGAAGTTGCGGCCGCTGCCGATCGGCCAGTTCATGGGATACGTATTGATACCCAGGACGTTCTCGATCTCTTCCATGAGCTCAAACGGATCGCGAGCATCGTGGTCGAGCTTGTTCACAAAGGTGAAGATGGGAATGTGGCGCAGCGTACAGACCTTAAAGAGCTTTTTGGTCTGGGCCTCGACGCCCTTGGCGCCGTCGATGACCATAACAGCAGCGTCGGCGGCCATAAGGGTACGGTAGGTATCCTCCGAGAAGTCCTGGTGGCCGGGGGTATCGAGGATGTTGACGCAGGCGCCGTTATAGGTGAACTGCAGGACCGAGGAGGTAACGGAAATACCGCGCTCCTTCTCGATGTCCATCCAGTCCGAGACGGCATGCTTGGCCGAGCTCTTGCCCTTGACCGAGCCGGCGGTCTGAATGCTGCCGGTATAGAGCAGCAGCTTCTCGGTAAGCGTGGTCTTACCGGCGTCCGGGTGGCTGATGATCGCGAATGTGCGGCGCGACGAGATTTCATCCGACAGGCTTGCCATGCGGATCCTTTCTTGCATTGAGTGCATTACGTCGTTGTAACCGCACTATTGTAGCCGCGAAATCCCGCTCTAGAGCGCCTATCAGGACAAATTCATCAGTTGGGGCCTGGGTAGCCGGCCCAATCAGCATTTGCCTCTTGCATAACTGTATATAGTGTATATATACTGTGCTTACCGGTTATATACACGTGTAGCCCAACAGCTAAGGAGCCGCTGTGGACATCATCCTATCCAATTCGAGCGATAAACCCATCTACGAGCAAATAGCCTCGCAGGTCAAAGCTCAGATCTTATCGGGCACGCTCGCCGCGGGAGCAAAACTCCCCAGCATCCGTGCACTCGCGAGCGATCTTGGCGTGAGCGTCATCACCACCAAGCGCGCCTACGCCGACCTGGAGCAGCTCGGGTTTATCTGCACCGTGCAGGGCAAGGGCTGTTTTGTCGCCGAGGGCAACCAGGAGCTCTTGCGCGAAAACCAGCTCTGCCATATCGAAGAGCTGCTTGCGAAAGCGGCAAGCCAAGCCGAAACCCTGGGCGTCACGCGCGACAAGCTGCACGAAATGCTCGACCTTGTAGCCCCCGAAACCATGCAGTAGCCATCTGCAAGAAAGGCTATACCATGCAAAACTTGCTAGAACTCAAAGGCATCTCACGCCGTGTGAGCGACCGTTTTTCGCTGCGTGATGTCACGCTCGCTGTGGAGCCCGGCCAGATCGTCGGCTTTGTGGGTGCCAACGGTGCCGGCAAAACAACGACCATTCGAGCCGCGCTCGGGCTTATCAAACTCGATGCCGGCGAGGTGCACCTGTTTGGGCAGCACTGTGGCGCCGACGCACCCGGTGAAGCGCAGCGCCATCTGCGCTCCCGCGTCGGTCTTGTCCTGGACACATGCCCCTTCCCCTCCACGCTCAAGGTGGGCCAGATCGAGTCGCTCGTAGGCCCGGCGTACCCCACCTGGAGCCACGACACCTTCGCTAGCCTCATCAACCGATTTGGCCTCGATCCCAAGGCAAAGGTCAAGGACCTCTCCCGCGGTATGGGCATGAAGCTGCAACTTGTCTGCGCACTCAGTCACAAGGCCGAACTGCTCGTTTTGGACGAAGCCACCGCGGGCCTCGATCCCATGGCACGCGAGGAACTGCTTGATGAGCTACTCGCCTTTGTTTCCGACGACCAGCACAGCGTGCTGCTCTCGAGCCACATTACGTCCGACCTCGATCGCACCGCCGACCGCGTTATCTGCATCGATAACGGCTCG
>CAJMRR010000015.1 GCA_905215835.1 uncultured bacterium
CGCCAAAGGTAATAGTCATGCCGCCGAAGTTGAAAGGCAGATTGCCGCCCTGGCGGGCTTGCAGCGTCAAGTGGTTACGGCGTTTGGTAAAACGCCGTAACTAAAACCCGTGGCGCTCCAGGAAGCGGAAGGCTAGGCGGATCCAGGGACGGACCGCCACCTGCTTGTCCTCGTTGTCGACCGCGGTGTTGGCGTTGCCGAGCGAAAGGCCGTGACCACCCTGGTCGAAGACGTGCATCTCGCATGCAACGCCCTCCTCGGCCATGCGCTGCGCAAACGGGTAGACCTGCGCGATCGGCGCCGTCTTGTCGTCGGACACGCCCCACACAAAGGTCGGTGGCATCTGACGCGAAACATGCGTGGTGGGGCAGATGTCGGCCAGATGCTCGTCAGTTGCCTCGCCGCCCGTCACCATCGACAGGTAGTCGTTGAGCAAATCGCGCCCCGTCTTGCCGCCCGTCTTGGGCACACGCAAGTCAATGCGCGGATCGCGCGTCTGCATGTCGCGCACATAGGCAAAGTCGAGCAATGGATAGCCCAGCACCACGGCATCGGGACGAATGTCGTCCGGACGCGCCCCGGCAAGTGCCGCAAAGGGGCCGGTCTTCCACTGTGTTGCCAGCGAGGCGCAAATCATGCCGCCAGCAGAAAAGCCCACGACGCACACGCGCTTAGGATCGACATGCCACTCGTCGGCGTTGGCGCGCACCGTGGCGACCATCTTGGCAAGATCTGCCTGGGGGTGCGGAAAGCTCACGTCACCCGTAGAACTCGTGACATAGTTGAGCACAAAGGCCTGGTAACCGTGATCCAAAAACGCAAACGCCACAGGATCCTGCTCATGCGGAGCGATATGCGTAAACGCACCTCCGCCACAGATAATCACCGCGGGGCGGCGGCCATTCGGTTTATCGGGCAACGGCTCGGCACCCAAATACGTAAACGTCGCCGGATAATCCTCGGTCGGCTCCTCGCCCCACAGCGCATGGTTCTCGACAATCATATGTGCTCCCTTCGCGCAAATTATGCGCCCTTGTTTTTCGCCTTCAAGCGTACCCCACTTGAACCCGTGGAGCAGAAACACACCAGCAATAAGTTTCCCTTCAACTGATATATCACATAATCCCAGTTCAGAGGTATCGTTGAGCAGCGTAGAATAGGGGCGTTGACCAAGCCGCGAAACACATGTGAAACGTTTCCGGCAAACCAAACGCGCGATATGCGCCTATTTAAGTTGGAGGCAACTATGGGTCTGCTCGATTCGCTTAAGTCCACCTTCACCTCGACCGGCGAGGCGTCCGTTCCGCCCGCAGCAAGCTTCGCTACCCGCGAAGGCGTCATCTATGCCCCCGTCAACGGCGTGCTCGTCAACTTGAACGAGGTTCCCGACGAGACGATCGCCTCGGGCATGCTTGGCCAGGGCTATGGCATCGAGCCCATTACCGGCACCATCTATGCGCCCGCCAACGGCCGCATCGGTGCCACCACTGTCACCAACCACTCCATCGGCATGATCACCGAGGACGGCCTGCGCGTGTTCATCCATGTTGGCCTGGGCACCGTGGAAATGAACGGCAAGGGTTTTGCCCGCTTTGTCGAGATGGGCGATGTGGTCAAGGCAGGCCAGCCGCTCATCAGCTTCGACCGCGAGGCCATTAAGGCCGCTGGTCACGAGGACATCGTGACCGTCATCGTCTCCGAGCTCGATCGTCTTAAGAGCATCGACCATGTCGGCGAGTCTGGAACGCTTATCGGCGGCAACCCGCTCGTCAAGCTTGGCGACCCGCTGCTGGTTGCCAAGACCAAGTAGCCAGGCCCCACGCCACACAGCCAAAAGGCACCTCGTCAAGCGCCCGCGACCATTTGGCCGCGGGCGCTTTTCGTTTGAAAAACCATCCCGCCAATGCTTTATCTGTATAGCTCAAATGAGCCGAGCTGCTAGAATATCGAACTGTATGGATAACTATCATTCAACCGTTATGGGAGGATACGTGAACCGCACCAAAATCGCGCAGCTCTATGCCGATGCCGAGTCGCTCGGCGGCCAGACCGTCACCGTCGCCGGCTGGGTCAAGTCCGTCCGCGACATGAAGAACTTTGGCTTTGTTACGCTCAACGACGGCAGCTGCTTCCGCGACCTGCAGGTCGTCATGAACCGCGAGGCACTCGACAACTACGACGAGATCGCCCATCAAAACGTCTCGGCCGCACTCATTTGCACCGGCACCGTCAAGCTGACCCCCGATGCGCCCCAGCCTTTCGAGCTTTCTGCCACCTCCATCGAGGTCGAGGGCACGAGCGCCCCGGATTACCCGCTGCAGAAGAAGCGCGCAACCGTCGAGTTCCTGCGCACCCAGCAGCACCTGCGCCCGCGCACCAACCTGTTCCGCGCCGTGTTCCGCATCCGCTCTGTCGCGGCTGCCGCCATCCACCGCTTCTTCCAGGAGCAGGGCTTTGTCTACGTCAACACCCCCATCATCACCACGAGTGACTGCGAGGGCGCCGGCGAGATGTTCCGCGTGACCACGCTCGACCCCAAAAATCCGCCCCTCACCGAGTCCGGCGAGGTCGACTGGAGCCAGGACTTCTTTGGCAAGCATGCAAGCCTCACCGTGTCCGGCCAGCTCAATGCCGAGAACTTTGCCATGGCCTTTGGCGACGTGTACACCTTTGGCCCCACCTTCCGTGCCGAGAACTCCAACACCACGCGCCACGCCGCCGAGTTTTGGATGATCGAGCCCGAGATGGCCTTTGCCGACCTGAACGACTACATGGATAACGCCGAGGCCATGCTCAAGTACGTCCTCAAGGACGTTATGGCAACCTGCCCCGACGAGCTCAATATGCTCAACAAGTTTGTGGACAAGGGTCTGCTCGAGCGCCTGGACCATGTCGCCAACTCCGACTTTGCCCGCGTTACCTACACCGAGGCCGTCGAGATCCTGGAGCAGGCAGTCGCCGCCGGTCACAAGTTTGACTATCCCGTCAGCTGGGGCATCGACCTGCAGACCGAGCACGAGCGTTTCCTGACCGAGGAGCACTTTAAGCGCCCGACCTTCGTAACCGACTACCCGGCCGAGATCAAGGCGTTCTACATGCGCATGAACGAGGACGGCAAGACCGTCGCCGCCGCCGACTGCCTGGTTCCCGGTATTGGCGAGATTATCGGCGGCTCCCAGCGCGAGGAGCGCCTGGATCTGCTCGAGGCCCGCATCAAGGACCTGGGCATGAATCCCGAGCAGTACAAGTACTACCTTGACCTGCGCCGCTACGGTTCCTGCAAGCACGCCGGCTACGGTCTGGGCTTCGAGCGCTTGGTCATGTATCTGACCGGCGTGGGCAACATCCGCGACGTCCTGCCGCACCCGCGCACCGTGGGCAACGCCGACTTCTAATCGTCGGACGCTAGCTCGCGTCGCCACACGCCAACGCTCATCGCACAAGCGTCTCTCGACATCGGTCGAGAGACGCTTTTTTCAACAGCATCCGTCAAGCTTTTGGCAAGGTTTTGGTCAGTTGAGCAGGGCTGTTGAAAACTCGACCCGCCGTTTGCCGACGACTACCGACCGCCCAGAGCGCCCTGCGCCCCTGGGAAAGCCCCACGTCCTAGGCTCCATACCGTCGCCACCCAAAACGGAAAGGACGTGGGCACGATGACCGAAGCCGCTGTTGAAACCTACGACACCACGACGAGGGGCGCCGCCTCGATGGCAGCCTATCGCGCCGTTCGCATCCTGCAACTATTAAGCGAAAACACCGGCGAGGACAAAGCCATGCTTTCCGATGAGTTGATTCGGCGCCTCGCCCATCCCGACGACCCCGCCCGCATGCCCATCTCGGCGGCGCGGCGCAGCATCTACACCGCCATCTCCGCGCTTCGCCATGCCGGATACGAAATTGAGTACAAACGCGGCGTGGGCTACAAACTTCTTACCCGTCCGCTCACCGACGAAGAGATCATCCGGCTCCACGGTATGGTCATGCGCAACCGCTCCACGCCTATCGCTATCCGCAAGAGCATGGCGCAGCACTTAGTTGCCATGGCGAGTGCCGACGTTCGCGGCTACCTCGATACACCCGAACCCGTTCCGAGCGCAGGCAGCAAGGCTACCAAGGCAACACGCACGCCCATCAAGCGTATCGACACGTGCGAGCTCGTCGAGCAGGCCATCGACCACGGAACCACGGTGAGTTTTGATATTTCGAGCGTCACGACGCGTGGCGAAACCGAAGCAGCACGGATGACACTCCGTCCCTTTGCCATCAAGCAACGAGACGGCATCTCTTATTTGCTGGGAACGGTCTATGACGCCCGAGGCGCCGATGACACGTTGCGTACCGTAGAGATTGGCCGAATGAGAAACGTCACCACACGTCTCCTCGACGGCAAGAAGCTCTTCGCCGCCCTAGACGAGGACGACGCCTCCTCCGCCGCATAAGACCCTCCGCCGCCCATTCGACTACCCGTACCGCCCATCCGATTCTGTATTAAAAAACCCGCCAGGCTGTTGTAAAAATGGACATCAGCGCTACTATAGTTCCACTTGCACTTTGTCCCAGTGCAGTGTTTCCAGCCATTTTTATACTGGGGGTAATGATATGAAGGACATCACCATCAGCCGCAGGAGCCTTCTGGTCTCCGCTGGCCTGCTCGCGCTCGCCCCGCTCGCCGGATGCGGCGGCAACTCTGGTTCCGGCTCTGCTGCCGCCGGTTCCGACTACACCATCGGCGTTCTGCAGCTCACCGAGCACTCCGCACTCGATGCCGCCAACGACGGCTTTGTCAAGGCCATCAAGGAGAGCGGCCTTAAGGTCAAGATCGACCAGAAGAACGCCCAGAACGACCAGTCCACGTGTAAGTCCATTGCCGACAAGTTTGTGGGCGACAACGTCAACCTGATTTATGCCATCGCCACGCCCGCCGCGCAGGCTGCCGCCGGCGCCACGGCCGATATCCCCATCGTGGGCTGCGCCATCACCGACTACGCCGCCTCCGGCCTGGTCCAGGACAACGACAAGCCCGGCACCAACGTCACGGGCGCTTCCGACCTCACCCCGGTCGCCGAGCAGCTCGAGATGATGCAGAAGGTCCTGCCCGACGTTAAAAAGGTCGGCCTGCTCTACTGCACCGCCGAGTCCAACTCCGACGTCCAGATCAAGGCCGCCAAGAAGGAGCTCGACAAGCTGGGCCTCGAGTACACTGACTTCACCGTCTCGAGCTCCAACGAGATTCAGTCCGTCGTCGAGTCTGCCGTGGGCAAGGTCGACGCGCTGTACTCCCCCACCGACAACACCATCGCCGCGGGTGCCTCGCAGGTCGGCCAGATCTGCAAGGAAAACAAGCTTCCCTTCGTGACTGGCGAGGAGGGTATGTGCATGGCCGGCGGCCTGTTCACCCTCTCCATCAACTATGAGGACCTGGGCTACGCCGCGGGCGAGATGGCCGTTAAGATCCTGAAGGGCGAGGCCAAGCCCGAGGATATGCCGATCAAGCACCTCTCGAGCAAGGACCTGGTCGTCGTCAAGAACGACGAAATGGCCGAGGCCCTGGGCATTGACCTTTCCGCCCTGGACGCGTAATGCCATACGCGGCATGCGTCTAGAGCCCGTGCTCGCGCTTTAGCCGCGTTATTCAATATCTGAGCCACAGGGGCGGGCGCTGTAGACCGGCGTCCGCCCTGCTTGTTTCAGGTAAAACAAAACGTCTGTCCGTAACTCTTCTATGCATTGTTACCGCTATTATGGTGAATCACGTGTCCACCCTATCCTAGGAGGTATGAAGCATGCTCATTGCATTGCAGGGCGCCGTTTCGCAGGGCGTCCTCTGGGGCATTATGGTGCTTGGCGTGTTTATCACGTTCCGCCTGCTCGACATTCCCGATATGACCTGCGACGGCAGCTTTGCCCTCGGCGGCTGCGTCTGCGCCGTGCTCATCGTCAATAACAACGTCGACCCGCTGTTCGCCGTGCTGGCCGGCATGTGCGCCGGCGCCATCGCGGGCGCCGTCACGGGCATTCTGACCACCGTCTTCGAGATTCCCGCGATCCTCGCCGGAATCCTCACCCAGATCAGCCTGTGGTCCATCAACCTGCGCATCATGGGCAAGTCCAATACGCCCATTCTTGCCAAGGGCACCGTGTTCTCGGCCGTCAGCAATATGACCGGTCTGCCGCAGTCCACCGTTGCCATCATCTTGGGCATCCTGCTCGCCGTGGCTATCGTTGCCATCCTGTATTGGTTCTTTGGCACCGAGATCGGCTCGGCGCTGCGCGCCACCGGCAACAACGAGTACATGATCCGCGCTCTGGGCGTCAACACCAACTCCACCAAGATGATCGCCCTCGTGCTCTCCAACGCCCTCATCGGCCTTTCGGGTGCGCTCATCTGCCAGAGCCAAAAGTATGCCGACATTGGTATGGGCACCGGTGCCATCGTTATCGGTCTTGCCGCCATTGTTATCGGTGAGGTGCTCGGCCGTCTGCTGCCCGGCGGCCTCACGCAGTTTAGCGTCCGTCTTGCCTCTGCCGTCTTTGGCTCCGTGGTGTACTTCCTCATCCGAGCCATCGTGCTGCAGCTGGGCATGGACGCCAACGACATGAAGCTGCTCTCCGCCGTAATCGTCGCTGTGGCCCTGTGCGTGCCCGTGGTCTGGGAGCGCTATAAGCTCCGCAGCTCCTACACGAAGGGGGATGAGGCAGATGCTTAAGCTCTCGCACGTCAAGAAGACCTTTAACAAGGGCACCGTCACCGAGAAGCGCGCGCTCACCGGCGTCGACCTCACCCTGAATGACGGCGACTTTGTAACCGTGATCGGCGGCAACGGCGCCGGCAAGTCCACGCTGCTCAACATGATCGCCGGCGTGTACCCGCTCGATTCGGGCGTTATTGAGCTCGACGGCACCGACATCTCGCGCCTGAGCGAGTCGCAGCGCGCCAAGTACCTGGGCCGCGTGTTTCAGGACCCCATGCGCGGTACCGCTGCCGACATGCAGATCGCCGAGAACCTGGCCCTCGCCAAACGTCGCGGCCAGCGTCGCGGCCTTTCGTGGGGCGTCACCAAGGCCGAGAAAGATGAGTATGTTGAGCTGCTCAAGCGCCTGGACCTTGGTCTTGACACGCGTCTCAACGCCAAGGTCGGCCTGCTCTCGGGCGGCCAGCGCCAGGCACTCACCCTGCTAATGGCCACGCTCACCAGGCCGCGCCTGCTGCTGCTCGACGAGCACACGGCGGCCCTCGACCCCAAGACGGCCTCTAAGGTGCTCAACCTGACCGAGGAGATCGTCGACGAGAACCACCTGACCACGCTCATGGTCACGCACAACATGAACGACGCCATCCGTCTGGGCAACCGTCTGATCATGATGCACGAAGGCCACGTGATCTACGACGTGGCGGGCGATGAGAAGAAGTCGCTCACCGTAGCCGACCTGCTACAGAAGTTCGAGGAGGTCTCGGGCGGCGAGCTCGCCAACGACCGCATGCTGCTGAGCTAAAACCTGCCAAAAAGGGACAGGTTTATTTTGGTAGGTTTTATCTGCGCAAACGTCAAAACCGCCGCAAAGGGGCAGACGCCCTTGCGGCGGTTTTCGCATATTATGTCGATAATCCGATATTCAACCAGACATTCTGGCTAAGGACTAAGGAAACTGCCATGAAAAGTCTCCCCCGCCTTGCGTTAGCCGCCGCGTTGTTTGCCGGCTCGCTCGCAGGCATCCCAAGCCTCGCTTTCGCGGGGAACCTGCCCGCCGCTATTGACGGCTCTGTGAACGTCATGCACACCAACGATATCCACGGCAGCTACAAGTACAGCTACAACACAAGCAAGGGCACCGGCACCGTCGGCTTCGACGGACTGGCGGTCCTTTATAGCGCCCAGGGCAACGCCCCCGATCTTTTGCTCGATGCGGGCGACACCTTCCACGGACAGTCCTTCGCCACCATGAGCGAGGGCAAGGGCATCGCCGAGCTCATGGACACTTTCTACGCCGACGGCTACGACGCGACCACGCCAGGCAACCACGACTGGAGCTACGGCGCGGACAAACTCCGCACCATGACCGGCTACAGCACCACCGGTACGCCCTTCGCCATGCTCTGCGCGAACGCGAAGTCTACGAGCGGCGTATGGAGCTCGAGCATCACGAAGACGCTCGATCGCACCTGGGAGGATAGCGAGGATCACTCCACATTCGACTACAAAATCAAGGTCGGCGTCGTGGGTGCCATGGATGAGTCGCTGGGATCCTCGCTGCGCGCGGACCTGGTCGCGGGTACGTCGTTCTCGAGTGCCGCGAACGCCATCAATGCCGAGACAGAGCAGCTGCGCAAGGAGAGCTGCGATGTTGTTGTGTGTATCGCGCACACGCTCGACGCCAAGACCTTTGCCACACGGCTCCGTGGCATCGATGCCCTTATCGCAGGCCACGAGCACATCAACCTTAACGAGAAGGTGACGGGAGCCGACGGCAAGACGATCCACGTTGTCGAGGCAGGCAGCGCCTTTGCCGAGGTGGGGCTGCTTTCCATTCCGTACAAGTACGACACCAATGGCACCGAGACGACCGACGATGACACGGTCACGGTCCCTGCAGACGGCAGCGACGAGAAGCTCTACACCGCCAAGAACGTCAACGACCTTTTGGCAGACCCCGACAAGAGCTCCGACTACCAAAGCTGCCTTGAAGCCGTCCGCAACAAGATCAAGCCGCTCGACGAGGCCTTTGAAAACGAATCGAACAAGGTGCTCGGCACATCCACCACCAACTATTTCTACGGCGAGGACGCCGCAGGCACGCATGGTTGGGAAATGGTGCGCACCACCGATTTCCGCCCCAGCAAGGAGGACGACACCACCAAAGCCCAGACCATCGGCCACGTGATTTGCGGCTCCTATCTTGCCTTGACGGGCGCAGACCTCGCTATCGAAAACGCTGGCGGCATCCGCGGCGGCATCGCGGCGGGCAACGTGACCGCCGGCAACGTCATCGCCATCTCGCCCTACGGCAACACCGTGGAGACCTGGACCATGACCGGCGCGGACTTCCTCGCAGCGCTCGAGCACTCGCTACAAATTAGCGACGATTGCAACGACAGCTACGAGCTTCAGCAGGCTTATGTGGCGGCCGGTCACACCGAGCAGGAGGCGCAAGACAAGTACAAGTGGCGCGATGACTCTGGCAGCGTTCTCTCCTTTGGCGGCATCAACGTGACGATTGATTGGACGCAGCCCGAAGGCAAGCGCATTGTGAGTGCCACACTCACCAAAGACGGCAGCACGCTCGATCCCACCAAGACCTATACCGTCGCCACCAACAACTACATCATCACCAACACGACCGACTTCCCCACCTTCGCAAACGCCACCAAGTACACCGAGTGGGGCACGTGCGAGGCGGCGCTGAGGGCGCTGATTGGGCAGAACGGCTGGGAGAGCAAGATAGCCGGGCTCGCCGGCACCATCAGCTTTGGCTCCACTGCCGTGGACCCCACGCCCACACCGGCCCCGACGCCTAAGCCCTCGCCTAAGACGGACACGACGACCACGAAGGTCATCACCAATAAGACGACCGGCAAGCTCGCCGCAACGGGAGACCGCACGTTGGCAGTAGTTGGCGCGTGCCTTATCGGCGGCATCATCGTCATCATGCTCGGCATTATCTGGAAGCGTCGACGCTAAGCTACACCGCCGGGCCTTGCAGCCCCGCCGCGTAAACCTTATATCGAGCACAGAAGCCCGTCCGAATTTGATCGGACGGGCTTCTTGGTGGGTATCATGGTTGGACGATCATTAGGAGGTTTTCCCTACATGGAATTGTTTGAGCCGATTCTTCATTTCTTTGAGCAACGGTGGGTCCACAACATCATCTGGGCCGTCATCTTGGCGATAGGCACCGCCGTCGCCGCCAAGGTCGTATCCAAGACCCTGAACCATCTGCTTAACCGAGACGATAACCCGCTACCGGCATCGAGTATCTTCATCAACATCGCGCGCGCCGTCATCTGGATGATCGGCGGCAGCTTTATCCTCGACAACTGTTTTGGCATTAATGCAAACGCCCTCGTCGCCGCTCTTGGCGTCGGCGGCATCGCCATCTCCCTGGGTTTCCAGGACACGCTCTCAAACCTTATCGGCGGCATGCAAGTGACCTTTATGGGCATCATCAAGCCCGGCGACAATATCGAGGTCGGCGGTGTGTCGGGCGTGGTCCAAGACATCACTTGGCGCCATACAACGATTGAGGATGCCTGTGGACAGACCATCATTGTGCCCAACTCCAACATCTCCAAGAACACGCTCGTGCATTTGATGCCCTTTGGACGCGTGGCCGTGCCCGTTGCCGTAAAGGACACGTCTAAGTGGGCTTCCCTTGACGCGCTGGCAGACGAGCTCACGAGCGCAACCAAAACGGCCGTCTCGCCCATCTCGGGCTTTGACAAAGAGCCCTACGTGCTCTTTAGCGAAATCGGCGACTTTGGCATCAAGGGAAAGATCATCTTTATCGTCAGCGACGACAGCACCACCTTCACGGCAGCCGACGCCTGCATCCGCGCCATCGCCCCTATCATCGCCTAACCCGCCAAAAAGGGACAGGCACCTTTGTGGTGGTTTTCATTCGTGGTACCATGGTTTATATAGTTGTTTAAACGACTAAGGGAGCAACATCATGGAAGAGGCCTATCGTCAAGCACGCAAGCGCGGCGAGCAAGGACGTCGACGCGCCATTAGCCAAAGCGAGCATCCATACCTTACGGACCTCGATAGCTTGGTTGCTCAGCTCCCCTTAGGTCAGCGAGAGAATGTCGGCCTGCGGGATATTCCGCTCGAAATGGTCGTCGGCACGGTCACCAAGGGCCGTCAGTCCGCCTTTTCGTGTAACTTTATGCCCCTGCTTCCGTTTAGCACCGAGTTCGCCCGCAAGTGGTCCAACCTCTACGACATCCAGGTAACCGAGGGCTATCGCGACCCCATCATCGTCACCGAGTTCATGCATCGGTTCTATGTCCAGGAAGGCAACAAACGCGTTAGTGTCCTTAAATTCCTAGACGCCCCGACGGTTTCGGCCAAGGTCACCCGTCTCTACCCCGGCAAATGGGATTCCGTCGAAAGCCGCCTGTACGGCGAGTTCTGCGCGTTTTGGCGCGTCTGCCCCCTATACGAGATCGAGTTCTCGCGTGAGGGAAGCTACGAAACGCTCGCCAAGATGCTCGGTCAGAACCTTATCGAAAAATGGCCGCAGAAAAAGGTCGACTACCTGCGCCACACCTTCCTGCTCTTTAAGCGCGCCTACCTTCGCGCAGGCGGCGACCACCTGGACATTACGCCTGCCGACGCCATGCTCGTGTACCTCAATGTGTACAACCAGGACCGCCTGCTGGATACGCCGACGGATATCGTCGTAAACCGCCTGTGCAAGATTTGGCGCGAGCTGGTCATTGCCGGCAAAAATGACGAGGACAAAGTCGATCTTGTCGAAGCACCGAGCGTCGACGAGGAGGAGACGCCCGCCAAGTCCACCTCCGGCGTGCTCAACTTCTTTATGGGCAAGACCGTCTACTCGACGGCCAACCCCCTGCGCATCGCCTTTATCCATGAGTTCCCCTGTGCGACGTCGAGCTGGGACAGCCTGCACGACCAAGGGCGTCAGTATCTCGATGAGCACTTTGGCGGTATCGTGCGCACCGAGGCGTTCGAGGACTGTCACGATCCGGATGTGTTCTACGCCGCCGTGGAAACGGCTGTCAAACATGGAGCAAACGTCATCTTCTCGACCTCGCACCGCCTGATGGAATATACGCTCAGAGCTGCCGTTGAGTATCCCCGGGTTCGGTTCCTCAACTGCTCTATCGGCCTTCCCCATCAAAGCGTCCGTTCGTACTTTGGCAAGATGTACGAGGCCAAGTTTCTGCTGGGCGCCCTTGCGGCCAGCATGGCGGACAACCACCGCATCGGTTACCACGCGTCGGTCTTCGCCTCGGGCGCACTCAGCGAGATCAACGCCTTTGCGATTGGCGCCTCGCTGCTCGACCCGCGCGCGCAGGTCATCCTCACCTGGGGCGATGTTCCCGCCGGTGGTCTTGCCGAAGCCATGTGCCGCGAAGGCGTAAGCGTCATGACCGGCGCTGACATGTCAAAGTCGCTCGAAGACCCTACGGCCTACGGACTCCACCGCCTGGTCGACGGCAAAGTCACCGGCATCGCCATGCCGGTATGGAACTGGGGCCGTTACTACGAGCTCATCGTTCGCAGCCTTCTTCACGGCACGTGGGACGAGACCAGCGATGACAACCAAGTGCGCGCCGTCAACTACTGGTACGGCATGAGCTCCGGCGTTATCGACATCCGTTACGCTCCGGGCCTACCCTACCAGACGCGCAAACTCGTGCAGTTGCTCCGCAACGGCATTGTCGAGGGATCCATCAACCCCTTTGGCGGCGAGCTCCACAGTCAGAACGGCGTGGTACAGATCGAAGGCTTCCCTCCGCTGCCGAGCACGCAGATTGTCGAGATGAATTGGCTGGCGGATAACGTGGTAGGCACCATTCCGCAGCTCGACGATGAGCCGAAAGTCCCTGCCCTATGAAAATCCTTGCCATAGCCGATACCGAAGAACGATGCCTTTGGGAGTGCTTTCGCAAGGAACGCTTTGAGGGCGTCGACCTGATTTTGTCCGCCGGCGATCTGGACCCGGACTATCTTGAGTTTTTGGTTACGGTCATCAACAAACCGCTCATCTACGTGCGTGGCAATCACGATGACCGCTACGCACGTCATGCACCGGGCGGATGTATCTGCGTAGAAGACAGCGTGTACACGTACCGAGGGATTCGCATTGCGGGCCTTGGCGGGTCCATGCGTTATCGCGACGGCGCCAACATGTACACCGAACGCGAGATGTCCAAGCGTATGCGTAAGCTGTCGCGTAAGGTTAGGATGGTCGGCGGGGGCGACATTCTGCTTACCCATGCGCCCGCCGCCGGTATGGGTGATCTGGACGATCTACCGCATCGAGGGTTTGAGTGCTTTAACACGGCGCTTGAGTCCTGGGGAGCCGACTACATGGTGCATGGGCATGTACACCAAAGCTACGGTTACGATTTTCAGCGCGAGCGGCAGCATGTGTGTGGAACGACGATCATCAACGCCTGCGGCTATACGCAGTTTGAGCTCGACCAGACGCGCTACCCCATCCGTGGCTGGCAGGCAGCCTGGCTCAACTCGCAAACCATGCGCCGCGAGCTCAAGCGCCACGAGGCCATTGAGTCCTCTACCGCCAGAACACCCTGGTAACCACCTCAAAGGGGACGCTGTCCCCTTTGAGGTGGTTTTGGCACGCGATAGCAAGAAACCCGGTCCCACACGAGGCGGAACCGGGTTTCTTTAGCAATGCTTGCTTTGCTCAGGCAGTAACTAGCAGTTACTCAGCCAGGAAGTCACGCTGGACAGCGGGATCGACCTTGACGCCAGGGCCCATGGTGGAAGACACGGAGATGGACTTGACGTACTTGCCCTTAGCAGAAGAGGGCTTGACGCGCAGGATCTCGGTGTACAGGGCAGCGTAGTTCTCGACGAGCTGCTGCTCAGAGAAGGACTTCTTGCCCAGGGGCACGTGGCAGATGCCGTAGCGGTCGGCACGATACTCAACGCGGCCGGCCTTGAGCTCGGAGACCATCTTGGCGACGTCCATGGTCACGGTACCGAGCTTAGGGTTCGGCATAAGGCCACGGGGACCAAGGATCTTACCGATGCGGCCAACCTTGGCCATCATGTTCGGCGTAGCGATAGCGGCGTCGAAGTTGATCTCGCCCTTCTGAATCTGGGCGACGAGCTCGTCGGAACCGATGATGTCGGCGCCGGCAGCCTCGGCCTCGCGGGCCTTCTCGCCCTCGGCGAAGACAGCAACACGAACGGTCTTGCCGGTGCCGTGGGGCAGGGAGATGGAACCACGGATGTTCTGGTCAGCCTTACGAGTATCGATGCCCAGACGGAAGTGGGCCTCGACGGTCTCGTCGAACTTGGCGGTGTCGAGCTCCTTGATGAGCTTGGCAGCCTGAAGTGGGGTGTAGAGCGTGGCGCGGTCGATCTTCTCGGCAGCGGCGTTATAGCTCTTACCATGCTTAGCCATGTGCATTACCTCCTGTGGTTAAACGGGCGTAAGCCCTCCCACATCGTATCGTGTGCCCTATTGCACACATTTAACGGGCGCCCCGGTCGGAGCACCCGTCGTTACCATAAGAAACCGCTACTCAGCGATGGTGACGCCCATGGAACGGGCGGTACCGGCGATGATCTTCTTAGCGGCGTCAATGTCGTTGGCATTGAGGTCCGGCATCTTGATCTCGGCGATCTTGGTGAGCTGCTCCTGGGAGAGCTGACCAACCTTGTCAGCCTGGGGCTTAGCGGAACCAGACTTGAGGTTCAGCTCCTTCTTGATAAGGTGAGCCGCCGGCGGGGTCTTGGTGATGAAGGAGAAGGACTTATCCTCGTAGACAGAGATCTCAACGGGGATGATGTCGCCCTTCTTGTCCTGCGTCTCAGCGTTAAAGGCCTGGCAGAACTGCATGATGTTCACGCCAGCAGCGCCCAGGGCGGGGCCGACGGGAGGAGCGGGGTTAGCTGCACCAGCAGGAATCTGGAGCTTAATGACGTTGGCAACCTTCTTCTCAGCCATGGTCATTCCTTTCGAATCACGAGTGTGAAGTACTTGCTATATCGTAAGCACGCACGTGTTAGAAGCACTCCTGAGATGAGCAGTCACAGAAGAAGCACGCTCGCGCGAACGGACGAAAACTTAAGCGATGACAGCGACCTGGTTAAAGTCGAGCTCGACCGGCGTCTCGCGGCCAAAGATCATCAGCGTGACCTTGAGCTTGCCAGCCTCGGTGTTAACCTCGGAGACCTTGCCATCAAAGTCGGTAAGCGGGCCATCGGTGACGCGGACGGACGTACCGACCTCAATATCAACCGAGGTGCGCTTGGGCGAATCGCCCTTACCGGGACGACGAGTCATCTTGTTGTACTCGTCGCGGGAAAGCGGAGCGGGCTTGCCGTTGCCGCCTAGGAAACCGGTGACGCCAGGCGTGTTACGAACACACGTCCAAGCATCGTCATCCATCTCCATGCGGACCAGGACATAACCCGGGAAAATCTTGGAATCCTTGGTCTCACGCTTGCCACCCTCTTTAATCTCGGTGACGCGCTCCATAGGAATCTCGATATCAAAGATACGGTCCTGCATGCCCATAGTCTCGATGCGATGCTCGAGATCGGACTTAACGCGGTTCTCGTATCCAGAGTAAGTGTGAACGACGTACCAACGCTTAGACATGGTTTAGCCCCTCAATCCAGAGAACAGAGCAAGAGCCTCGCCAAAGCCAGCATCGAGCAGAGCGATGACGACGCCGACGACGATCAGAGAAGCGCAAACGACAACCGAGTAGTTCACGAGCTCCTTCTTATCGGGCCACGTGACACGCTTCATCTCGGACTTGACCGAAGCGAAATACTTCTTGGTGCGGGCGAAGAAACCAGGCTTCTCGTTCTTCTTGGACTTCGCAGCCTTCTCGTTCTTCTTGGCAACGGCCTTCTTGGCCTCAACCTTGGAGTTGGCGGCAGCTTTGTTGGCAGGTGCCGGCTGCTGAGCCTTCTTCTTGTTCTTCTTGTTGGCCATTTGGGTTACCTCCGCGCAATGCGCTTATACATGAGTAAACCGTAAGCCCCCAAGTGGGAGCTTACGGAATAATGACTGGCACGCCAGGAAGGACTCGAACCCTCAACACTCGGTTTTGGAGACCGATGCTCTACCAATTGAACTACTGGCGTATGTGACTAGAGACTAGCGAGTCTCTTTGTGCAGCGTGTGGTGACGGCACCAGGGGCAATACTTCTTGATCTCCATACGATCAGGCATGGTCGACTTGTTCTTGGTGGTCGTATAGTTGCGGCGCTTGCACTCAGTGCACGCAAGAGTAACTAGAGTACGCATGTATCCTGAACCTTTCATTTCCGCCCCGTACGGGCACGAGTTGTTACTTTATCAGCTCCACGTAAGTGCTGTCAATGAAAACCTCGAGTCAATTGGTTCTCGGTGGATCCATTCATATTTGGAACACATCAATGAAGCCATCGAGAGCTAATCGACGGTGCATCCAGGACCATTATCGATCCTCTCGACACCAGCAACGGCTCAATATCCATTGCAGAAAAGAACCCGGCACCCATATAAGTGCCGGGTTCTCTAAGTCAGCTATATCAAAGAGCTAATTTACTCAATGATCGTGGAGACGATGCCCGAACCGACGGTGTGGCCACCCTCGCGGATAGCGAAGCGCAGGCCCTCCTCCATGGCGATCGGGTGGATGAGGTCGCCCTCGATGGTGATGTGGTCACCAGGCATAGCCATCTCGGTGCCCTCGGGGAGCTTGACCGTACCGGTAACGTCGGTGGTACGGAAGTAGAACTGAGGACGATAACCATCGAAGAACGGGGTGTGACGGCCGCCCTCCTCCTTGGTCAGAACGTAGATCTCGCCGGTGAACTTGGTGTGCGGGGTAACCGAACCGGGCTTGCAGAGAACCTGGCCGCGCTCGATGTCCTCACGCTTGATGCCGCGGAGCAGCAGACCGACGTTGTCGCCAGCCTCGCAGAAGTCCATGGACTTACGGAACATCTCGATACCGGTAACGACGGTGTTCTGGGTATCCTTGATGCCGACGATCTCGACGGGCTCGTTGAGCTTGAGCTCACCGCGCTCGACACGGCCAGTAGCAACGGTACCACGACCGGAGATGGTCATAACGTCCTCAACGGCCATCAGGAACGGGAGGTCGTTGTTACGAGCAGGCGTCGGGATGTACTCGTCGACGGCCTTCATGAGCTCGCGAATGGCGTCCATCCACTTGGCGTCGCCCTCGAGAGCGCCCAGAGCGGAGCCACGGATGACGGGGATGTCGTCGCCGGGGAAATCGTACTCGGAGAGGAGCTCACGGGTCTCCATCTCGACGAGGTCGATGAGCTCGTCATCGTCGACCATGTCGCACTTGTTCAGGAAGACGACGATGTAGGGAACGCCGACCTGACGGGCGAGCAGGATGTGCTCGCGGGTCTGAGCCATGGGGCCGTCGGTAGCAGCGATGACCAGGATAGCGCCGTCCATCTGAGCAGCGCCGGAGATCATGTTCTTGACGTAGTCAGCGTGGCCCGGGCAGTCAACGTGAGCGTAGTGACGGGCAGCAGTCTCGTACTCGACGTGGGAGACGGAGATCGTAATGCCGCGCTCGCGCTCCTCGGGAGCCTTGTCGATGTTCTCGAACGCAGTGAAGTCAGCCTTGCAGCCCTCGGTCTCGGAGAGAACCTTGGTGATGGCAGCGGTCAGCGTGGTCTTGCCGTGGTCGACGTGACCAATGGTGCCGATGTTAACATGCGGCTTAGTGCGCTCAAACTTCTCTTTGGCCATAAAGCCCTCCTCTAAACAGGTCGTCCCCGGACGGGACTTTGCCTTTATACCATAGTGGCTTCTCAACATACTATTGAGAAGCCACCGTGTTACCTATGGTAGCGGTGACTGGATTCGAACCAGTGACGCCACGGGTATGAACCGTGTGCTCTAACCAACTGAGCTACACCGCCGGATGGAGCCTGCAACCAGACTTGAACTGGTGACCTCTTCGTTACCAACGAAGTGCTCTACCGACTGAGCTATACAGGCACTTGACGGGTGGGAGCTATAGGATTCGAACCTATGTAGGCAGAGCCAACGGGTTTACAGCCCGTCCCCATTAACCACTCGGGCAAACTCCCAATCGTTCAAGTATCCGCAGGTTCTTTGATCTTTTGGACCGCCGCCCCCGCGAACGAAAAAGATAATACGATGCAACCTTGGGGGCTGTCAACGAAAACCTCTAGATACACGGTACCGGGCGTATCTATATACCTTTGACCTGCGCTTTTGTTGAGTTTGAATATGAAGAGCGGTGGTTTTGGATACTGAGGTGACGTTTCCCGAGGTAACACTTTGGTGTAGTGGAGTACACCTTCAGTATCGAACTTCGATACCGGCTTATTTGCACCTATATATAGGTCGAGATCGGAGCTTCCCAGACGGAAGATTGCTCTTCCCAGCAAAATCGAGCGTGGATAATCTCCCACCTTTGGCGTGTCACTGGGCCCAAACCAGCAGATTATCCACGCTCATTCACTAAGCGGGAGATTTTCCACGCTCAGGAGGGCAGCCGAGCTCGACACGGCTTTTGTCTCGATCTGTAACATATAGAGAACATTTTCTCCCCTATCTGTTACAGGTCGAGATATTACGCATCGACCTCAGCTTACGTCTCATTCTGTAACAGCTAGAACGGTTTTCAGCTTCTTCGTGTTACAGATTGAGACAAACCGAAAACGAGATGGGCGCCAACCCGATGACACACCACCTAAAAAGAAACGGGCCCTGTCCCACAAGGGAACAGAACCCGAAACTCTCATGGAGCCAGTGACAGGAATCGAACCTGCAACCCACTGATTACAAATCAGTTGCGCTACCGTTGCGCCACACTGGCACACTTGGCGCTTTCGCGCGAAGCCAGTTAAGAATAAAGGAATTGCGGACGAGGCGCAACAGGCCCTTCACCCGACCACATCTCAAAACTATTCGCCAGAACGAATAGTTTTATCCGTTCGCCAAAACCAAAAACTATTCGTTTTGGCGATGCCGACCCGCAGTCCATTGATTACAACTCAACGGGCTAGCCAATTGTGAAACGGGTCTCTATGGATAATCCCCTACCGGCCACGAAGGGCCTTGAGCTTGGCCAGGGCCTCGGGGCTCAGGCGGCTGCCCAGGGTCATCTTGATCTGGGGTGCTTCCTCGGCCTCATGTACGTCGTTGTCGATCTGTTTGATCTCGTCCACCAGCATACGGCTCGAGATGCGCGTAACGCCCTTGCCCATGACGACGGCCTGGATCGTGCCGTCACTCGATACCACGGAGCACGCGCGGCCTTCCTCGCGTGCCT
This sequence comes from uncultured bacterium, assembly GCA_905215835.1. Taxonomy (GTDB): domain Bacteria; phylum Actinomycetota; class Coriobacteriia; order Coriobacteriales; family Coriobacteriaceae; genus Collinsella. The sequence goes on from CAJMRR010000015.1 coordinate 19,010, forward strand.
CGATGCAGAGCTTCTGCACCACGGTATCGGCCGAAACACCCGTCGGCGAAAACTCGATGCGCACGCCACGGGCCGGCAGATTGGGGCGCTCGCTGGAGATATTGCCCGCGCCGTCAAATACGATCACGGCCTCGTAGCGGCCCTGGGCAAACGCAGCTACGTCATTAATGAGCGCCGTGCGCGCCATATCGTGAACGTCGCTGGAATACGGATCGTCGGAATGGTCGTACACGAGCTTTTCGTAGCGCGGCGTGCAGTGGATCACGTTGTAGCCGTCGACCACCAGCAGCTCGGGCTTATTGGAGTGCACCGTCGAGACCGGGTCGGCGATGGCCTGCGCAAACGCATTGCCGCCCACGCCGTAGGTCGCGGCCGAAACAATCGGCTTGGCCGAGCCCTCGCCAAAGCGCTTGGCCTTGGACTTGGCACGGTTCTTTTTGGACATGCGCTACTCCTCCCCCATGAGCTCGCCGGCGTTGCGGCGCAGCCACTCAAAGCACAACGCCGTGGTCGCCTGGGCAACATTGAGGCTCTCGGTCATGCCGCGCTGGGGAAGCTTGGTCAAAAAATCGCATTTCTCGAGCACCAGACGCGAGATGCCGTCGCCCTCGGAACCCATGACGAGCGCCACGCGGCCTTCGAAGGGGGCATCCCAGCAGCTGCCCTCGGCGTGCTCGGAGGCACCGCCCACCCAAAAACCGGCGGCTTTGAGGTCGTCGAGCGCACGAGCGATATTGGGGACCTGCGCGATAGGCAGGTGCATGACGGCGCCGGCAGAAGTCTTGTAGCTACCCACCGTTACGCCGGCGGCGCGCTTGTTGGCGATGATGACGCCGGCCGCGCCCACAACCTCGGCAGAGCGCACGATGGCGCCAAAGTTACCGTCGTCGGTCACATGGTCGAGCACCACGACAAGCGCCGGACCGTCGCCCGCGCGGTCGAGGATGTCGGCGACATCGGCATAGGGGAAGTTGCCAACCTCGAGCGCGATGCCCTGGTGAGCGCCATGGCTCGACAGCGCATCGAGCTGCGCGCGCGGCACATACTTAATGCGGACGCCCGCGGCGTTGAGGTCATCGACTAGACGCGACAGGGCGGCATCGCGCTCCCCGCCCTCGGCGATGAGCGCACACTTGACTGGAAAACCGGTGCGCAGCGCCTCGGCAGCAGCACGGCGACCTTCGATAAACTCGCCCTTGGGAGCCTGAACGTTGTCGCGGTTGCGATCGCGCTGCGGACGCGCAGCCTGGGCTTGGGAGCGCTCGCGCTGGCCCCTGGGAGCGGCAGCGCGGTCATTGCGGCGAATCGGACGCGAGCCAGAAGCAGCCTGCTTGCCGCCACGAGGCGCACGTTTGCGATTGTCGGCCATAGGACGGCCTCCTTAAATAGATAACGAACAAGAATCGACCGTCCGAGCCACGGCACCTTGCCTTTCAATCGTCGGGCATGACCACAAGGTCTATGCCCTCCTCTTTCAAGGCAATCTGCCGCACCTCGAACGGTCGACAAATACTAGAGACTCTTAATACGAGTGCCCGCGGCCGTATCCTCAATGGTGAGGCCCAGGTCCTTGAGCTGGTCGCGGATGGCGTCGGCCAGATCCCAGTTCTTGGCGGCACGGGCCTCGGCGCGGGCCTCGAGAATCTTGGCAGCGGCCTCGTCCACGTCGTCGCCCGTGTAGGCGACCAGGCCGGCGGCAACGCCTAGCAGACCCAGCGGCAGCTCGACCTTGGGCTCGGGGAGCTCAACGCCAAACGTATCGAGCAGCTCGGCCAGCGTATCGGCGGCGGCAAGCGCGGCGGCCTTGTCGGCAGCGTCGCCCGCCTGCTCCAGATACTGATTGCACTCGGTGACAAAGCCAAAGACAGCACCCATGGCACCGGCGGTGTTAAAGTCGTCGTCCATGCACTCCTTAAAGGCGGCGCGGGTCTCGGCGGCCTTGGCGGCAAACGCCTCG
>CAJMRR010000016.1 GCA_905215835.1 uncultured bacterium
AAGCGGTCGGCGGGGCCATTGTGGCTCTTGACAGCGGATTGGGTCATATGAGCGAAAACGCTCCTAGGCGAGCAAGGTGGCGTGAAAGAGGAGGGCATAGGCCTTGTGGCCATGCCCGACGATTGAACGCCAGATTGCCGCTTAGGGGCGTTTGCAGCGTCGGCCGGTTACGGCGTTTGGTAAAACGCCGTAACTATAAGGTCATGCCGCCGAAGTTGAAAGGCAGATTGCCGCTCTGGCGGGTTTGCAGCGTCGAGCCGTTACGCGGTTTGGTAAAACCGCGTAACCACTAGTTTGGTACCTTGACATTGATTTCTCACGCTCCTAAATTGGTTAGGCACAAAACAATTCCTCTACCTAACTAAAGAAAGGAGCAGCACTAATTCATGTGCGATGAACCTCTTAGCCTTTGTTCGCACGAGCCCGGCGGCGACCCGTCACAGCCGGCGGATGTACCCGAAGCGGTTAACTCGGAAGACAAGCTTGCCAAGCGCATCCTGAGCGGCCTGGGCTTTTGCGGCCATTACATGCATTTTCATGGCGGAGGCGTGTCCGGCAAGGCGCCCATCATCTGCCTGCTGGCCAAGCAACCCGGCGGCGAGATGTCGCAGCAGGAACTCGGCATGCACTTTGACCTCAAGCCGGGGTCGCTTTCCGAGATCCTGTCCAAGCTCGAGCTCAACGGCCTCATCGAGCGCAGGCGTAACCCCAAGGATCGACGGCAGCTCACCATTCGCCTGACCGAAACCGGTCGGGAAAACGCCCGCATCGACCAGGCGGCCCGCATCCGCTTTAGAGAACGGGCCTTTAGCGCACTCACCCACGACGAGCGCGAGGACCTCGCCGAAATGCTCGATAAAATCCGTGTAACCTGGGAGGAACTGGATGATTAAAACCCTCATGGGCAGCATCCGCGACTATATGAAAGTCACCGTTGCCACGCCATTGCTCGTGCTTGGCGAGGTACTCTGCGAGATGCTGATTCCATTTATCACCGCCAACCTGATCGACGCCATCAAAGATGGCGCCACCGTAGCCGAGATGCTTCCCACCGCGGGCTTTTTGGTGCTCATCGCGCTGACGTCGCTTGCTTTTGGCGCCGCTGCCGGCGTCACCTGCAGCCATGCGAGTTGCGGCTTCGCTAAGAACCTGCGTCACGACCTGTTCTACAAGATCCAGACGTTCAGCTTTGCCAACATCGATGAGTTCTCGAGCTCCTCGCTCGTCACGCGCCTGACCACCGACATCAACAACGTGCAGCAGGCCTTTATGATGATTATCCGTATCGCCGTGCGCGCGCCGCTGGTCTTGATCTTCGCCTTTACCATGGCATTTATCATGGGCGGCAGCGTCGCCATGGTCTACCTGATCATCATTCCGCTGCTGGGCTTTGGACTGTTCTTTATCATCTTTAAGGTGCGTCCCATCTTCTCGCGCGTGTTCCACAAGTACGACGCCCTTAACGAGTCCGTCGAGGAAAACGTCACCGGCATGCGCGTGGTCAAGAGCTATGTGCGCGAAGACTTTGAGAAGGAGAAGTTCGCGACCGCCGCACGCGACGTCCAAATGGACTTCACCCGCGCCGAGAAGCTGCTGGCCTTTAACAACCCCATGATGAACATCTGCGTCAACGGCGCGTTCGTCGTCATCATCTACCTGGGCTCCAAGCTCATCATCACGAGCCAGGGCACCCTGTTCGACGTGGGCCAGCTCTCCTCGATCTTTACCTATGGCTTCCAGATCCTCATGAGTCTGATGCAGCTGTCGATGATCTTTGTCATGGTGACCATGGCCGACGAATCGGCGCACCGCATCACCGAGGTGCTGGCCGCCGAGCCCACGATCGCCGATCCCGCCGAGCCCGTGCTCGAGGTTGCCGACGGTTCCATCGACTTTGACCACGTGAGCTTTAAGTATTCCGCGCATGCGAAGCGCCAGGCGCTCGACGATATCGACCTGCACATTAAGAGCGGCGAGACCATCGGCATCATCGGCGGCACCGGCTCGGCCAAGTCCACGCTTGTAAACCTCATCGCCCGCCTGTACGACGCCACCGAGGGCACCGTGCGCGTGGGCGGCATGGACGTGCGCGACTACGACTTGGACGCCTTGCGCCACCAAGTGGCCATGGTGCTACAGAAAAACGTGCTGTTTAGCGGCACCATCGCCGAGAATCTGCGCTGGGGCGACCCGAACGCCACCGACGAGGAGGTCCGCGAGGCGGCACATCTGGCCTGCGCCGACGAGTTTGTCGACGGCTTCCCCAAGGGCTATGACACCTGGATCGAACAGGGCGGCTCCAATGTCTCGGGCGGTCAGAAGCAGCGCCTGTGCATTGCGCGCGCCCTGCTGCGTCGCCCCAAGATCTTGATCCTGGACGACTCCACCAGCGCCGTCGACACCAAGACCGACGCCAAGATTCGCGCAGGGCTGGCAAGCTATCTGCCCAACACGACCAAGCTCATCATCGCCCAGCGCATTAGCTCCGTGCAGGACGCAGACCGCATCATCGTCATGGAGGGCGGCCGTATCGCGCAGATCGGTAACCACGACGAGCTGCTCAAGACGAGCGAGATCTACCGCGAGACCTTCACCTCGCAGAACAAGATGTCTGCCGAGGGCGAAGAGGCCGTCGAAGCCGACACCGAGGCATCCGCAACACAAGCTCAGACCCAGGAAGGAGGCGAGGCACATGAGTAAGGCAACGACCGCCGAGCGCGCGCTCAACCGCAAGGGTGGCACCATGTCGCGCCTCATCAAGACGCTCTTTGGCTTCTACCCCGTGCTTTTGCCCCTCGTCGTCGTCGGCGTGGTGCTCTGCGCCATCATCAACTCCATCGGCGCGACCTTCCTTCAGAGCGCCCTGCAGATTATTAGCGAATCGTGGCAGTCGGGCGATTGGGAAGCTGCACAGCCCAAGATCGCACAGCTCGTGACCACCCTCGCCTGCATCTACAGCGTCGGCATCCTGTCCTCGCTGTTCTGGAACCGCGCCATGGCCATCGTCACGCAGGGCTCGCTCGAGAAGCTGCGCGAGAAGATGTTCAACCGCATGCAGGACCTGCCGATCCGCTACTTCGACACGCACCAGCGCGGCGACATCATGAGCCACTACACCAACGACATCGACACGCTGCGCCAGATGATCAGCCAGTCGCTGCCCAACCTGCTCATGACGACCATCGTCATCGTCACGGTGTTCTTTATCATGCTGTACTACAGCGTTTGGATGTGCCTGGTCATTGTGGCAGGCGTCGCCTTTATGACCTTTATGACCAAGCTGCTCGGCTCCAACTCCGCGCGCTTCTTTATTGCGCAGCAGACCGAGCTCGGCGTTGTCGAGGGCCATATCGAGGAAGTCATGAACGGCCAGAAGGTCGTCAAGGCATTCTGCCACGAGTCTGCCGCCGAGGCCGATTTTGACGAGCGCAACGAAAAGCTCTTCGAGGTCTCGCAGAAGGCCAACATGTACGCCAACATCCTCATGCCCATCCTTATGAACCTGGGAAACCTGCTCTACGTGCTGGTCGCACTGGCAGGCGGCATTTTCCTGGCGCTGGGCGTGCCCAACCTGAGCATCTCGGGCATGGCACTGTCCATCGCCGTCGTGGTGCCGTTCCTCAACATGACCAAGCAGTTCTGCGGACAGATCGGCCAGATCTCGCAGCAGATCAACGCCGTGGTCATGGGCCTCGCCGGTGCCGACCGCATCTTTGAGCTCATCGACGAGAAGCCCGAGGCCGACGAGGGCTACGTGACGCTCGTCAACGCGCAGGTGAACCCCGACACTTGGCAGCTCGAGGAGGCCGACCACCACACCGGCATGTGGGCGTGGAAACACCCGCACCGCGCAACCGGCGAGATCGAGTACGTGCCGCTGCGCGGCGACCTGGTCATGGACAACGTCGACTTTGGCTACACGCCCGACCACGAGGTGTTGCACGGCGTGTCCGTGTTTGCCAAGCCGGGCCAGAAGGTCGCGTTTGTCGGCGCCACCGGTGCCGGCAAGACGACCATCACCAACCTCATCAACCGCTTCTACGACATCGCCGACGGCAAGATCCGTTACGACGGCATCAACGTCAACAAGATCCGCAAGGCCGACCTGCGCCGCTCGCTGGGCGTCGTGCTACAGGACGTGAACCTGTTCACCGGCACTGTGATGGATAACATCCGCTACGGCAACCTGGACGCCACCGACGAGGAGTGCATCGCAGCGGCCAAGCTCGCGGGCGCGGATGACTTTATCACCCGCCTGCCCGACGGCTACGATACCATGCTCACCGGCAACGGCGCGCAGCTGTCGCAGGGCCAGCGTCAGCTGATTTCGATCGCACGCGCCGCCGTCGCCGATCCGCCGGCAATGATTCTGGACGAGGCCACATCGAGCATCGACACCCGCACCGAGGCTATCGTGCAGGCCGGCATGGACAAGCTCATGGAGGGCCGCACGACGTTTGTCATCGCGCACCGCCTGTCCACCGTGCGCAACTCCGACGCGATCATCTGTCTGGATCACGGCCGCATCATCGAGCGCGGCAACCACGACGAGCTGATCGCCAAGCGCGGGTATTACTACCAGCTCTATACCGGAGCGTTTGAGCTGGAGTAGTTCGGCTCGCCGAGATGGCCGATTTGCCGCTCATTCGTCGGGCATGACCCTAAGGTCAATGCCCTCCTCTTTCGGGGCAAATCGACTCATCTCAGCGACCCAAACACAATGCGCCGCAACGAATAAAGCCTCCGCAGCCACACGAGCTGCGGAGGCTTTATTCATGCCGGCCGGAAACCGTATCCCACTTTTCGGGCCCAAAATGGGATGCCGTTTCCCGCTGGACCCCCTCCGGGAAACGGCATCCCATTTCAAGGGAGTAAACCGGGATGTGATTTCCCCTAACGGCACCTTTGGGAAGCCGCATCCCACTCTAGACGCACAAAACGGGATGAGCTTTCCCATGGTGATCCAAGACCAGAAGCATGTCCGATAGCGCGGCCAGGTCAAGAACAACAAGGCAAGCGTCACGCCAATTTGGACGAGCGTCTGCTGCAGTTTGAGGCTGCTGGCCCATATGGTAGAGTTAACCACCCATGAATTTCAGCACACTGCGTGCTACCTGTTCTTTTGTCATTTAGGGGAGTGAACTTGTGAATACTTCTGTCGCCAAGAAGGGCGGCCAGGCGGTGCGCCTGCTCATGATGGTGCTCACGGCAGTTCTCATCTTCTTCTTCATCAATGTTATGCTGCTCGTCTCCGATATCCAGGGCACGGCGCGTGTGGTCAACTTCGCCGGCCTGGTACGCGGCACCACGCAGCGCATCGTGAAGCTCGAGGACGCAGGCCAGTCACAAGACGACCTGCTCAAGGCCGTGGATTCATACATTAACGGCTTGCGCTACGGAAGCGACGACCTCAATCTCGTCCGTCTCGACGACGATGAGTATCAGGCAAAAATGACCGAGCTTGCAAATTATTTTGATGAGCTTTGCACCGAGATCATCCGCGTGCGCGAAGTCGGCTATGAGAACACCGACATCATCTCCATGAGCGAGGAGTTCTTTGGCATTTGCGACGATGCTACGCGACTCGCAGAGGACTACTCTCAGGAGAAGGCGTCGGCGCTCAACTATCTCGAGGGCCTGGTGATCATCGACATCATGGGCTTGGTGGCGACCTTTGCGGTCGAACTTGTTCGCGCGGTGCGAACTGCCGCGCTCAATCGCGAACTGCAGAGCAAAGTCTATCTCGACGAAGCCACAGGACTGCCCAACAAGAACAAGTGCGAGGAGGTCTTGGGGCAGGAGCAGCCTGTCTCCGCGGAGGCGCCCGTTGCGGTGTGCGTCTTCGACCTTAACAATCTGCATACGGTCAATAACAGCTTCGGCCACGAGAAGGGCGACGAATACATCCGTTCTTTTGCCCAGCAGCTGGGGCGCGTGGCGTCGGAGACCTGCTTTGTGGGCCGCGACGGCGGCGATGAGTTTATCGCGGTACTGCGGGATGCCGACCGAGCCGCTGTGGGATCTTGTCTCGCTCGGATTCGCGCGAACGTGAACGAGTATTCCGAAGTCCACCCCGATATGCCCATCAGCTACGCGGTGGGCTATGCGCTTTCCAGTGATTTTGATGAACCGCCTACGATGCGCGAGCTCTTTTCTCAGGCCGACAAGAACATGTACGTCGATAAGAACCGCGTAAAGACAGCCGAGACAGCCGACCCGCAACGCGAGGACCGCTAAACCCGTCCCAAATGAGCTAGTTGAGGAGTTGGGCCATGGCGTTGACGAATTTTTGGACTTGGAGGGTGGGCTCGAGCGGGTAGTGCAGAAAGACCGGCACCTCTCGCCCGCACAGGAACGGCACGCCCACAAAGGCCGGGTGCACCCCCGACCACGCCCCGCAGGTGAGCACCGCGTCGCCCTTTTCCTCCGCCTCGTTAAAGAGCGCAAAGTCGAAGCTATCCACATCGATCACGTCCACGCCGCCGTCGGCCAAAAGGTCGATGCGCAGGCTGTCCATGGCGTCGTTGCCGTGGCGCAGTACGCGCAGACGCATGCCCTCCAGGTCGGCAACCGTAATGCGATTCTTGCGCGCCAGCGGGCTCGTGCGCGGCACGTCGATATAAAACGGTACGTTGACAATGCGGAGCTTTTGGCAGGCGTCGCCCCAGCGCGGGGTCGAAAAACTCGACTGCACTACATCCACCTCGCGACCAAGGCTGCGCATGACGGATTCGCGTTCGTCGTAGAGGTCGCTCACCGGCACGATCTCGAAGCGCAACGATGGCTCCAGCTCGTGTACGTCCGTCCACATCGACAGCGTTTGGCGCCCCGGGCACATCATCGACACGCCCAGACGCACGGCACCGCCATCGCCCGCCGCGCGTCGGGCACGGCGCAGCGCGTCCTCGGACTGCCGCATGATCGAGCGCGCGTCGTCCACCAGCAGTGCACCCGCCGGCGTCACCTTGACGCCCGAGTGCGAGCGTTCGAACAGCGTGATGCCGAACTCGGCCTCGAATCCCGACACCTGCTTGACGAGCGCCGGGGTCGACACGCGCAATTTTGCCGCCGCACGCGAGAAGCTTCCCAGCTCCGCGGCGGCCGATATGGCCTCAAGTCGTCGATCGTACACGTCATTCTCCCGTTTTCGCACCCGTGGCCACATGGCGCCACAGGGGGTTATTTTCGCAGGTCACGCGCTCAATTGAGAAAAAACTGCATCGCAAAGTGTAAACCTACGGTTAACGCCATTCTAACAAATATGCAATTCACCTGCGCAAATGCAAAGCATACGATAACCAGCGAAAACCACGTGGGTCGGTTAATGGGAGCGACCCACCGGGAGGCACAAGAAGGGAAGTTCCTATGAGCAACTGGCTTAAGCTCGAGGGCGATGCCTGCGCCGTGACCGGCGCACTCGGCGGTATGGGCGTCGAGATCTGCCGCGAGTTCGCCCGCAACGGCGCCAATGTCGTCCTGCTCGACCTGGACGAGGAGAAGGTCAAGGCCGCAGCCGCCGACCTCGCCGCCGAGTTTGGCATCCACGCCGAGGGCTACAAGATGAACGCCACCGACGAGGCCGAGGTTCAGGCCGCCGTCGATGCCACCATCGCCGACTTCGGCCGCGTCGACGTCCTTGTCAACACCGCCGGCATCCTGCGCTTCGCCGCCATGGAGGACCTGCCGCTGAGCGACTGGGAGCAGGTGCTCAACGTCAACCTCACCGGCTACTTCATCACCTCGCAGCGCTTTGGTCGCGAGATGATCAAGGCCGGCCAGGGCCGCTTGGTGCACATCTCGACCGTCGCCAGTCACTCCCCCGAGACGTTCTCGGGCGTGTACAGCTCCACCAAGGCGGGCGTCAACATGATGTCCAAGATGCTGGCTGCCGAGTGGGGCCCCTACGGCGTGCGCTCCAACTGCGTCGAGCCCTGCTTCGTTAAGACCCCGATGTCGGCCAACTTCTACGCCGACCCCGAGGTCGAGAAGAGCCGCAGCCGTCTGATCGCCACGCGTCGCATCGGCGAGGTGAGCGATATCGCCAACGCCGTCATGTTCCTGGCGTCCACGCGCTCGGACTTCACCACCGGCGACGCCATCAAGGTCGATGGCGGCTTCTCCAACATGATGGGCGACCTCACCGCCAAGCCCGGCGGCCGTCGCGCCTATGCCGACAACTACCTTAAGAACAAGGGTGTCGAGCTCTGGTCCGATGAGTCCGGCGTCGCCAAGCCGACTGACCAGTAACCAACCTGACAGGGAGGCCCCGCGGACACGCCCGCTCCTCCCCCGTATCGATTAGAAAGAGTCCAATGGCTTCCACCAACTCCAACAAGGGTCGCGCTGTCGTGCTTTCCGCCGCGTGCGTCACCATGTTCTTCATCAGCTCCATCGCGCTGTATTCCGTCGTAAGCAAGAACCTGCTCGCCGTCTACCCCGAGTGGTCCAGCGCCCTTACCTGGGCCTTCCCCGTCTTCCAGACCATCATGGCCGTGACGGGCATCTTCGCCGGCCGCATCTCCGATAAAATCGGCCCCCGCAACGTCGTGATCGCCGCCGCCGTGTGCTACGGCGTGGGCTGGTTCATGTCCGGCACCGTCACCGAGCCGTGGCAGTTCTACCTGTGGTTCTCGCTCGTTGCCGCCGTCGGCAACGGTCTGGGCTACAACCCGGCGCTCACCACCGGCCAAAAGTGGTTCATCGACAAGAAGGGCCTCGCCTCTGGCATCACCCTCGCTGCTTCGACCGCCGGCCCCGCCGTGCTGTCCCCGGTGCTCGCCTCGCTGCTCATCCCGAGCCTTGGCATCTTCGGTGCTCTTAAGGCACTCGGCGTCATCTTCTTTGTGACGATCGCCGCCTCCGCCCTGTTCCTGAAGGCTCCCGAGGCCGGTTGGCTGCCCGAGGGCTTCGAGGCCCCCAAGGGCGGCGCGCACGCCGGCACCTTCGGCGACCTCACCCCGGACGAGATGGTCAAGACCCCGCGCTTCTGGGTCCTCATCGTCACCTTCGCCTTTGCCGCCACCGCCGGCACCCTGCTCGTCGGCAAGGTTGCCTCCATCGCCGCCGTCCAGCTCTTCGCCGATCCCACGAGCGCCGCAGCCGTCGCCCTCGGCGGTGTGGTCGTCTCCGTCAACACCTGCGCCAACCTGGTCGGCCGTCTGTCCTTTGGTCAGATCATCGACAAGCTCGGTGCCTACAAGTCGCTGCTCATCAGCCTTGTCGTCACCATCGTCGCACTCGTCATCATGTCGATGAGCTTTACGCAGGGTATGTTCTTTGTGGCGCTCGCCCTGCTCGGCTTTAGCTTTGGCGCTCTGCTCGTCATCTACCCGCCGCTCACCGGTGGCGCCTTTGGTACCAGCAACATCGGCGTCAACTACGGCATCATGTTTTTGGGTTATGCCGCTTCCACCTGGATCAGCCAGCCCATCACCGCCGTGCTGTATCACGCCGAGGTCGGCAGCGCCGCCTACCAGCAGTCTTTCTACGGCGCCATCGTGATCGCCGCCATCGCCGTCGTGCTCACGGTCTACATGATGGTCTCCGACAGCAAGAAGAAGTCCGCCTAGTTTTACCGATGCGACAAAGGGACAGCCCCTTTGTCGCATTCCACCGGTCACCAGTATTAAGGAGTCGAAATGTCTGAGCTCAACCCCGTCCGCATTGCCGTTATCGGCGCCGGCGCCATGGGCCGCAACCACATCCGCTTTGTCACCGAGGAGCCCGAGGCCGAGCTCGTCGCCATCGCCGACGCCTTTGAGGGCGCTCGCGCCACGGCCGAGGCCGCCGGCGTGCCGTTTTACACCGATCCCGCCCAGATGATGGACGAGGTCAAACCCGAGGCCGTCATTATCGCCACCCCCAACGACTTGCACCTGGGCGTTGCCCGCGAGGCTGTGAAGCGCAATATCGTGCCGTTGATCGAAAAGCCGATCTCCAACGATCTCGAGGATGCCCAGGCCTTCGCCGCCGAGGCCGAGACCGCCGGCGTGCCCGTGCTCGTGGGTCAGCACCGTCGCCACAACCCCTTCGTCAACAAGGCCAAGGAGATCATCGAGTCCGGCGAGCTGGGCAAGCTCACCGTGTCGAGCTTCCACTACATGATCTATAAGAATGACGAGTATTTCGATGTCGAGTGGCGCCGCAAGAAGGGTGCCGGCCCGATCCTGGTCAACCTGGTTCACGACGTCGACCTGCTCCGCTATCTGCTGGGCGAGCCTGTTGCCGTCCAGGGTATGCAGTCCAGCGCCGCCCGCGGTTTTGAGACCGAGGACTCCGCCGTGGTCAACGTCCGTTTTGCCGATGGCGCGCTCGCAAGCATGACCATCTCCGACGCCACCGCCAGCCCCTGGAACTGGGAGGCAACCGCTCGCGAGGATCCGCAGTACCGCCCCTTCGACGCCGACGCCTACTTTATCGGCGGCACCAAGGGCGCCCTGTCGCTGCCCCGCCTGCACCAGTTCTCCTACGACGGCGCCTCCAACTGGCACAAGCCGCTGCAGATGGAGATTCCGGCTGTCGACCCGGCACTGCCGCACAAGATGCAGCTCAAGCACTTTGTGAAGGTCGTCCGCCGCGAGGTCGAGCCCGTCGTGACCCCCGCCGATAACGTCAAGACGCTCACGCTGCTTAACGCTATCAAGGAGGCCGCCGAGACCGGCCAGCTCGTCGAGCTGTAATGCCTTAAGAGCGACCGCGGCAGAAACCCCCATGCCGAACCCTTCGGTCCGCCACCAACAAGCCCCTCTTCTTTGCCCCGCGAGCAGCCTCCTGCCCGCGGGGCTTTTTGGTACCTTGCCGGCGATTTTTCTGGGGCGGGGACTATTTTGCACCTCAGCCTGATTCGTTCGCCACGAAATGGGCCTATCTACTACGTTTAGCCAATCACCCTCAAACATGCCATATTTCCTAAAATCAAAAGCGCAGGTAGACGGCTTGCGTATTTTCTGAAAACCGGGGGATGGTCGACCCATACGGTTCAAACGTAGTAGATAGGTCGTTTTCGTGGCGAGGGCCCAAAACAGTCTTTTGAAACGGGTGGTATCCTTGGTAGCCCTGTGCTGCAAACGCACCTTAAACGCAAGGAGTCTCATGGATCTTATCGCCCAGCTCGCCCACGAGCTCAACCTTAAGGCCGCCAACATCGAGGCAGCCGTCAAGCTCATCGACGAGGGCAACACCATCCCCTTTATCTCGCGCTACCGCAAGGAAGCCACAGGCGGAATGGACGACGTCGCCCTGCGCGCACTCGACGAGCGCCTGTCCTACCTGCGCAATCTTGAACAGCGCAAAGAGGACGTCATTCTGCTCATCGACGCCCAGGGCAAACTTACGCCCGAGCTCGAACAGCAAATTCGCGAGGCCACGCAGCTCCAGCGTGTCGAGGACCTCTACAAGCCCTACCGCAAAAAGCGCATGACCCGCGCGCAGAAGGCCCGCGAGGCCGGCCTGGAGCCGCTTGCCAACATGATCATCATGCAGGCCTCGGCCAAGGGCAGCGCACTCGACGCCGCCGCGGACTACGTCAACGAGGAGGCCGGCTTCGACACGCCCGAGAAGGCGCTCGCCGGCGCCGCCGACATCGTTGCCGAGACGGTGGCCGAAGACCCTGAGAACGTCGCCGACCTGCGCGCCTTTACGCAAAACACCGCCGACATCGTCGTTGAGGCCACCGACCCCGCAGAGAAGACTCCCTACGAGCCCTACTACAACTTTGACGAGCCGCTGCGCCGTATACCCAACCACCGCGTGCTGGCTATCGACCGCGGTGAGCGCGAGGGCAAGCTCCGCGTGCGCGTGAACGACGGCGCTGCCGCCACGGCACGCCTCGGCAGCCGTTGGCCCCGCCGCCAGGGCGTGTTTGCTCCCGTCTTTGACGCCGCCATCGCTGACGGTTACAAGCGCCTCATGGCCCCCTCGCTGGAGCGCGAAGCCCGCGCCAAGCTCACCGTTCGCGCGCAGACCGAGGCCATCAACGTCTTTGCCAAGAATCTCGAGGGCCTGCTCTCGGCACGCCCCGTGCGCGGTGCCCGCGTGCTCGCGCTCGATCCGGGATACCGCACCGGCTGCAAGGTCGCCGTTATGGACGAGACCGGCAAGCTGCTCGACCACGGCGTGGTCTACCCCACCAAGCCGCGCCACGACGTCGCCGGCACCAAGCGCGAGCTCGCCCGCCTCGTCAAAAAGGACAGCGTCAACACCATCGTCATCGGCAACGGCACCGCCAGCCGCGAGACCGAGGAAGTCGTCTCGGAGTTCATCGCCGAGCAGGCGCCTGAGCTGCGATACACCATCGTCAACGAGGCCGGCGCATCGGTGTACTCCGCCTCCGAGCTCGCCAGCCAGGAGTATCCCGATCTGGACGTCACCGTGCGTGGCGCCATGAGCCTGGGCCGCCGTCTACAGGACCCGCTGGCAGAGCTCGTCAAGATCCCGCCCCAGTCCATCGGCGTTGGCCAGTACCAGCACGACCTTGACCAGGCCGAGCTTTCGCGCACCCTGGGCCACGTGGTGGAGGACGTCGTCAACCGCGTGGGCGTCGACGTCAACACCGCGAGCGCGAGCCTGCTGGGATACGTATCGGGCATCACGCCGAGCGTGGCCAAAAACATCGTGGCCTACCGCGAGGAAAACGGCGCCTTTACCGATCGCCGCCAGCTCAAGAAGGTCCCCAAGCTGGGACCCAAGGCATATCTCAACGCCGCGGGCTTTTTGCGCATTAGCGGCGGCAGGAACCCACTCGACGCGACAAGCGTCCACCCCGAGAGCTACGAGGTGGCCACGTCCGTCCTAGAACGCGCCGGCGTTAAAGCAAGCGAGCTCAGCCGCGGCGGCGTGCCCGACATCGAGCGCCGCCTGGGCAGCATCTCGGCGCTGGCAAGCGACCTGAACTGCGGCACCCTCACGCTCATCGACATCGTCAACGAGCTCAAGAAGCCCGGTCGCGACCCGCGCGACGACGCACCCGAGGTGGTCTTTAGCCGCTCGGCGCTTTCCATCGACGACCTGGAACCCGGCATGGAGCTCAAGGGCACGGTGCGCAACGTCGTGGACTTTGGCGCCTTCGTCGACGTGGGCGTGCACCAGGACGGCCTCGTACATATCTCTAAGCTGGCCAACCGCTTTGTCAAGCACCCCAGCGACGTCGTGCGCGTCGGTGACACGGTCAAGGTGTGGGTCGAAAAGGTCGATCGCGACCGCAAGAAGATCTCGCTCACCATGGTGCAGGGCAAGTAAACCGCCAAAGCAAAGGTACCCCCTGTAGCGATGTGCAAAATCGCGAGTATTCTGCAAATTCCACCGTTCCGGATGCCCCTCAGAGACGAAAAAGCAAAAAACAGCCCCCGTTTTAGCGTCGTCAGAGCCAAAACGGGGGCTGTTCCGTACTTCACCCAACTGGTAAAAGCCTTTACCTTGCTGAATACTCTCAATTTTGCACGGCGCAGGCGGGGGTACCTTTGCCCACGGCAGGATATGGAAACCAAGCGCCAACTTGCTGGCAAGCTCGTGTCGGCAGCCCCGGCCTTTCCTTTGCCTAGCGCGACCCCCGCGAAGCGCGTGAGCGATAGGGAAAGGAAAGCCGGGGCGAGCAGCCCGCGGCGTAGTCAGTGTTCGCGCTACGGCAGGATATGGAAGCCCAAAGCGGCGATATCCTTGGCAAAGCCGCGCACGGTGTCGAGCGAGACCTCGTACGGGTCGCGACCGATGTTCTTGCGCTTGGCCAGGATGCTGTTGGGCACCGTAATGATCTGGCAACCGCAGGCTTCTGCCTGGTAAATGTTGATGAGCTCGCGTGTGGACGCCCACAGGACCTCACAGTTGGGCTTGATGGCGGCCTTCTTGACCGACTCCGTCATAAACGGAATGGGGTCGACGCCGGTATCGGCGATACGGCCGGCAAAGAGCGAGATAATGGACGGCGTCTCGGCGTCAACGGCCTCGACCATCTCGTCGACCTGCGTAGGCGTAAAGATGGTGGTGACGTTGACCTTGATGCCGTCGGCCGAAAGCTTGCGCACCAGCTCGGCGGTGGACTCGCCCTTGGTGGTCACGCACGGAATCTTGACGTAGACGTTCTCGGCCCAGGTAGCAATCTCGCGCGCCTCGACCTCCATGGTCTCGACGTCGTCGGCAAAGACCTCAAACGAGACGGACACATCGGTGATGTGGGTCAAGACCTCTTTGGCAAACGCGCGGTAATCTGTCACGCCGCCCTTCTTCATAAGGGACGGGTTGGTCGTGAAACCCTGAACGTTGCCGTTCTCGTACATGTCGAGCATGCCCTCGAGGTTTGCACCGTCAGCGAACACCTTGATTGCCATCTGCCTGATTCCTTTCGCTTACACATGGTCGTTAAACTGCTAAACACTTTACCTACGTTTATCAAGGCGTGAGCTGCGGTTTTTTATCTTCTCGGCGAACGGTATAAACACCTCAGTGTTTGGATTGATAAATCGATTGAGCATGTAAAAGCAAAGAGTCGCAGTTTGAGCAAACGTCAGAACGCGGGATTCATTAGATGAGGCCGAAATGCTGCATAGCTGTGACGGTACCGTCGTGTGCGACATCGTCGGTCACGTAGTCGGCGAGCGCCTTGACCTCGGGCATGGCGTTGCCCATGGCCACGGCTGTCTCGACGGCGGCGAGCATGCCCAGGTCGTTGCCCGAATCGCCAAAGCCAAAGGTGCGCGCATTTCCCTCGCGGCCCAGATACGCCAGCGCTCGCGCCACGCCCACGCCCTTGTCAATGCCCTTGGGGCTCAGCTCGCGATTCTGGCCACCGGTGTTGCACAGCTCAAACTCGCAATCGATAAAGCCGTCATCATTGGCCACGCGAGCCAGGTAGCTCGCGACGATGCACACCTTGCCCACGCGCAGACGGCCGTCGACGCGCATCTCCTCGGCGCTGTGCACCACAGAAGTGCCGATCAGAGACGGCTGCTCAACACCCGCGGGTTCCAGGGCAAAGGTAGCCACGTTGGTCTCGAAAAAGGCTTCAATCCCTGCCGCGGCCATACGGCGTGCAAGCTCCTCGATAACGTCCTCATCAAAGCAGTCCTCGTGTACCACGCGGCCCTCGACCTCGAGCGTCGCTCCCGCCATGGCAACGACACCCGCCGGGTTCAGCGCGCGCAGGCCATCGGCAATCAGCCACAAGGGACGACCCGTGCAGATAAATGCCTGGTGTCCCGCGTCGCGCAGACGATGAAACGCCTCGACGACCGCCTGCGAGGGGCGAACCGCCGAAAAATCCTTGTCGGTCATGTTGTCGGGATCGAACGACGTCAGCGTGCCGTCCACGTCAAAAAAGAGCACGGCGGAATCGGGGCACGCATCAATCATATGGGTTCCTTTCGGGGGCGAGAGTAAACGAAGTATCCATCATATAATGGAGCGACGCAACCAGAGAGGTCACCCATGGAATTTTACGCAAGCTGCCCCGAGGGCTTTGAGTCCGCACTCGCCGATGAGCTTAAACGCCTCGGGCTTTCGCATGTTCGCCGGCTGAAGGGCCGCGCTACATTTGAGGGCGAGCTCGAAGAAGGCTACCGCGCCTGTCTGTGGTCGCGCCTGGCGAGCCGTGTGTTCGTGGTACTCGGGCGCTTTGAGGCGCAGGATGCCGATGAACTGTACGATAGCGTTTACGACATCGCCTGGGAGACCATCATCCGCCCCGGCGCCACCATCGCCATCACCGCCCGCGGCGTGACCGAGCAGCTGCGCAACACGCGCTTCTCGGCCCTGCGCGCCAAAGACGCGCTGTGCGACCGTCTGGCCGAGACCACGGGCCGTCGCGCCGACGTCGATGCCGCCGACCCCGATGTTCACCTGTTGCTTTCGCTGCGTCAGCGCCGCGCGAGCATCAGCCTGGACCTTTCGGGCGACCCGCTGTTCAAGCGTCTGCCGCCCGCTGCGACTCGTGCCGGCGAGGGCGCACACGTGTTGCGCCCCGACTACGCCGCCCTGGTGCTGGCGCAGGTCGGCTGGACCGCACTATGCGAGCGCGAGCTGACGGCCGACGATTACGAAAACGAAGCCCTTCCCACGCTGATCGATGCCTCGTGCGCCGGCGGCGGTCTGCTGCTGGAGGCCGTGAACATTCTGACCGACCGCGCCCCGGGCGCCGCACGCGAGCGCTGGGGCTTTGAGGGCTGGCAGCTGCACGACGCTATCCTGTGGGAGCAGCTGCTTGCCGAGGCGCGCGAGCGCGAGGCGCGCATCGTGGCCGTAGACATCGACCCCGCCGCCCGCAAGACTGCCGAGCGCATGGTCAAGTGCGCCGGCTACAAGCGTTTTGTCGACTTTTGTGCCGCCAAGCCCGCCACCGTGCTGGACCATGCGGGCGCCGTCGCCGGTGCCGCCCTGGTCGCGGACACGACCGAGACCCCGCTTTCGCTCATGCACGATGCCATGACGCTCATCGGCGAGCTGCGCCGCGCCCCCGCGCTCCACGCCGAGCCCGAGCGCTCGATCGCCGTCATGCCCAATAACGAGGAGGCGGCTCTTGAGGTTTGGCCCTCACTCGACCACGCCGCTGCAGCGTTTGAGGCTGCGACCAGCGCGGATGCCGAGGCCGAGGTTGCGGATGCCAACGAAGCCAACGACGAAGCCGCCGCTTCCTCCATGCCCGAACCTGCCGCCACGCTCGACTTGGGCGACGGCAAGCCGCTGCCCGTGCTCATCCCGGAGTCCGAGCAGTTCGCCAACCGCCTGCGCAAGAATGCCCGTCTGCGCCGCAAGTGGGCCAAGCGCGAGGGCGTGAGCTGCTATCGTGTCTACGATGCCGACCTGCCCGACTACTCCGCTGCCATCGACCTGTACGAGGGTTGCCCGCAGACGCCGGGCCGCTGGCTCGTCATCGCCGAATACGCCGCGCCCAAGACCATCGACCCCGCGCTGGCCCAGGCCCGCATGCTCGACATCTTGGCCATCGCGCCGCGCATCCTAGATGTTCCGGCCGAGCACGTGCACGCCAAGGCCCGCATGCGTTCGCGCGGCGGCTCGCAGTACGGCAAGCAGGGCGCCGGCAAGGGCGGATCGGGAGAACGCGCCAATATCGCGCGCCGTCGCCTGCCGCTCATCGAAGAGGGCGGCCTTACCTTTGCCGTCAACTTTGACGACTATCTGGATGTGGGCATCTTCCTGGATCACCGCGTCACCCGCAACCTAGTGCGCGAGCACGCCAAGCAGGCGCGCCGCTTCCTCAACCTGTTTGCCTACACCGGCGCCGCCACCTGCTATGCGGCAGACGGCGGCGTCGAGGAAACCGTGACGGTCGATCTTTCCAACACCTACCTGGACTGGGCCGAGCGCAATATGCGTCAGAACGGCTTTGTGGGCCCGCAGCATCACTTTGTGCGCGACGACGTGCTCGCCTGGATTCGCGACCAGCGCCAGACGCGCAACCGCTGGGACCTGATCTTTGTCGACCCGCCCACGTTCTCGAACTCGTCCAAGATGGGCCGTCGCACCTGGGATGTCCAGCGCGACCATGTTGAGCTTTTGGCCGGCGTGTCGCGCCTGCTCGCACAGGGCGGACATGCCATCTTTAGCTGCAACCTGCGCGGCTTCCGCCCCGAGACGCGCAAGCTCGCACGCGCGGGCGTGGTGCTGGAGGACATTACGGCACAGACCATCCCCGAGGATTTCGCGCGCAATCAGAAGGTGCACCATTGCTATATCGTGCGCCGCCTGCCCATCGAGGACGCCATGGCCGAGGTCGGCTTTAGCGCCGAGGAGATTGCAGAGCGAACCGAGGAACTGCGCAATCCCGAGGCCCGCAAGCCCCGTGCGGCAGTACCCGCGCACGCGCAGGCCGGCAACGGCAAGTCGAACTTTGCCGGCAAACCCTCTCCTGCCGGCAAGCTCAAAAAGAAGAAGTTCTACGCCAGCAAGCCCAAGGGCAAATAACAAAGTTGCGGTGGAATAGTTCTTAAAAATGCCTGGCAAAGGCCTAAACAGGAACTATTTCACCGCAACTCATATTGGGATGGTGGTTGGCAATCTAGCCTTGGGTGACCAGGCGATAGCCGATACCCACGTGCGTCTGGATATAGCGCGGGTGCGCGGGGTCGGACTCGATCTTCTTACGCAACGTGCCCATAAAGACACGCAGGCTCGCCAGGTCGCTCTTAGTTGCCGTACCCCAAATCTCGTGCAGGATAGACTGGTGCGTCAGCACCTTGTCGGCGTTATGCGCCAGCAGGCACAGGAGCTTGTACTCGATCGGCGTCAGATGCAGCTCCTCGCCATCCATCGTGGCGATGCCGGCATCAAAATCGATATGCAGCTCACCGGTATCGAACGAGCCCTCGGAGGCAACGCCGCCCGTTTGCGCATACGAAAGGCGCCTGAGCGTCGTGCGAATGCGCGCGAGCAGCTCCTCGACCGAAAACGGCTTGGTAAGGTAATCGTCGGCGCCAGCATCGAGCGCACGAATCTTGTCCGCATCCTCGCTGCGCGCCGAGACCACGATGATCGGCATGCCCGACCATGCGCGCACCGACTCCACCACCTTGACGCCGTCCATATCGGGCAGACCCAGGTCGAGCAGCACAATGCTCGGTGCCTGCGATGAGGCGGCGGCGATGGCGGCATGGGCGGTCTCCACGGCCATATGACGCAAGCCGTGCGCCTCGAGCGCGGCAACGATTAAGTTGCGAACGGCGGGGTCGTCCTCAACGACCAAGATGAGCGGTTTTACGTCAGAGTTCGGCACAGCGCTACTCCTTATCAAACGAAACGTCGGCGACGGGAAGCTCAATCGTAAAGACCGAGCCGTGCGGGTCCGCCGCGGCAACCTCTATGCTACCGCCATGCGCCAGCGCAATGGAGCGGCAGAGCGAAAGACCCAAGCCCACGCTGCGGTGGCTGTCGGCCAAACCGTGGTTGGCGGTATAGAACGACTCAAAGATCCGCTCGCGGTCCTCGGGCGCAATGCCCGGGCCGTCATCGGCCACCGAGCACGCCACGCGTCCATCGTCGACGCCAATCGAAATCACGATATGCGAGCCTGCGGGCGTATAGGTGATGGCGTTGTTCACCAGATTGACCACCAGCTGCACCATCAGGCGCGCATCGACGTTGACGAGCGCCGGCTCATCGCACGCCACCACCTTAAGGTCGTGCTCGCGCACGGCAGGGTTCACGTGGCGCAGCGCCTCCTCGACGATATCGTCCATGAGCTCGAGCGTGGTCGGCAGGCGCATACCGCCACCCTCGAGCTTGGTGATAGCGAGCAGATTCTCGACGGTGGCGTTGAGCCACAGCGCATCCGAGCGAATGGACAGGAGCAGGCCGCGGCGCGTCTGGGCGTCGAGCACGGCGGTGCCGGTCGAGCCCTGGTCGAGCAGCACATCGGCATTGCCCGAAATACTGGTGAGCGGCGTGCGCAGGTCGTGCGAGATGGAGCGCAGCAGGTTGGCGCGCAGCTGCTCATTTTTGGCAAGCACCGCCGCCTCCTCGCGGGCCTCCATGGCGCGGGCGCGGTCGAGCGCCAGCTCGCCTTCGCTCACGATGGCATCGGCAAGTGTCCGCTCCTCATGCGTCAGTACGCCGGGCTCGGCAACGATAGCCAGCACGCCCACCACCGAAGCGGGTTCGCCCGAGCGGACGAAGCCGTCGCCCGTGCGAACCGTCAGGTAGATGCCATAAAACGCCGAGCCGCCAAACGTGGCGTCGAGCGGCGTTCCCACATAGGCGGACGCCGAGAGCCGCGGCGGCATCTGCGGCGCCAGTTCGTGCACCGGTGCGGCATCGCCCACGGCCGTGTATGTCGCACGCGGCAGCAGGTCATCGCCCTC
>CAJMRR010000017.1 GCA_905215835.1 uncultured bacterium
AGGCATCGTCGCCGTAGATAAAGAAGCGCGCGTCGGGCAGGCCAATCTTGTCGACCACGCGGCGCGAGAACATGCCGCCCTCAAAGCACAGCTGGTTCATGGCGCGATAACCCTCTGGACCCAAGTCCCACTTGGCGACTGGGTTGGGAATGCCGAGTGAAAGGATGAGTTGGTATTGCCAAAAGAAGGCGCCGCCGTCAAAGTCTAGGCGCGAACCCTGGATGACATCGTAGCGGTCGGTCCACTTGGCAAGACGCTCGATGCCTTCGGGGATGACGAGCACGTCGTCGTCCATCACCCAGAACCACTGGGCGCCCAGGTCGTAGGCGCATTTAGTGCCGGCGGAGAAGCCGCCCGCACCGCCGCCGTTTTCGAGCTGCGGGGCGTAGATGACACGGTCGGTGCCGCCCTGCGCGTCAGGCTGCTCGGTGTCGATGCCCCACAGGTTGGCCAGGCGCTCGTTGAATGTGGTGCACATGGCCTCGGTCTCGCGTGAATTCTCGTTATCGACAATCACGATGCGCCAGGGCGCGGCCGTGAGCTCGGTCATAGAGTCGAACAAGTTGGCCAGGAGTTCCTGGCGCTTGTACGTAACGACGACGATGGCGAGCTTATCGATGGGGGCGGGGAGGGTTGAAGGCATGGGGCAATATATCCTTTCACGCGCGGCGGGCGAGCGCTGCACGGAAGCTATCGAATACGTCCTTGGGACTGTCCTATTGTAAAGGCTCGGCGCACCTTAGCGGCAAGCTTTGAATAAAACGCAGGAACCTGCCATGGGCCCGCCGCATGACGTGGGGCTGCTTTGCCCGCAAGAGGCTCCATAGATTATATAAACGCCCGCTGGCGCGCTGACCCTTTGATACCATGAAACGACAGGTATTTCCTAAGGAGCACATTTGTCTACTAACGCCTCTGGCAGCCCTGTTCTGTCGCTGCTTATTCCCATTTACAATGTTCAGCGCTACCTGCGCGAGTGCCTCGATTCCGCCCTGGCGCAGACGCTCAAGGATATTGAGATCATCTGCATTAACGACGGGTCGACCGACAACTCGCCGGCGATTATCCGCGAGTATATGGAGCGCGATGGGCGCGTCAAGATGATCGACAAGGCCAACAGCGGCTACGGCGACTCGATGAACCACGGCCTGGAGATGGCGCGTGGCAAGTACGTTGGCATCTTGGAGTCCGATGACTTTATGGCGCCCGATGCACTCGAAAAGCTTGTCTCGGCCGCCGATAGCAATAATGCCGACTTTACGAAGGCGAACTTTGATTTCTACTGGTCCAAGCCCGAGGAGCGCCGTTCGCTGCACGAGATGTTTAAGGCCAAGGACTGCGACAAGCCGGTGCACCCGAGCGACACGACGCAGTTCTTTAAGCAAAAGCCGTCGATTTGGTCGGCCGTGTACCGTCGCGATTTTCTTGAGCGCAACGGCATCAAGTTCTTGCCGACTCCAGGGGCATCCTTTCAGGACACGTCATTCGCCTTTAAGGTTATCGCGTGTGCCGATAAGGCTGTTTACCTGCATGATGCCGTGTTGTCGTATCGCCAGGACAACGAGAATTCCTCGGTCAATTCTTCGGCTAAGGTCTTTTGCGTCAATACCGAGTATGCCGAGATTGAGCGTTGGATTCGAGAGGATTATGCCCGCGACCACGCAAGTGATGACGTCGCGCGCATGCTCAAGTTCAATCAGCTCATTAAGTACGATTCGTACATGTGGAACTACGTGCGCCTGGCGCCCAAGTTCTATAAGGAGTTCCTGGTTCAGATGGCCAAGGAGTTCCAAGCTGCCTTGGACGCCGGGGAGTTTTCGCTTGACGACCTCAAGCCGTGGAAGCGCGCAAATCTCGCTGCTATCCTCAAAGATCCTGAGGGCTGGGTTGACGAGCATCCGAGCTTTGCGACGGATGGTGCCTTGGGGCGTGCTAAGTATTACGCCTCGGTTGGAGGCCCAGGCGTGGTTGCTGCCTTCCTCATCGAATCGCTGAGGGGGTAGGTCGGCATGGGAGAGGCCTCGTGTCCTAAAGCTACCATTGTCGTCCCCGTTTACAACTCTGCGCGCTCGATTCAGCGATGCCTCGATTCGCTGTTGGCCCAGTCCGAGCGCTCGATTCAGGTTGTCTGCGTCAACGACGGTTCGACTGATGATTCGTTGAACGCGTTGCGCCAGATCGCGCAGGCCGACGATCGTGTACTGGTGATTGACCAGGAAAACGCGGGCGTCTCGTGCGCTCGAAATGCCGGTATCGATGCTGCCGAGGGCGAGACCGTCTTTTTTGTGGACGCCGACGATTATATCGATGCCCAGACGGTCGAGCGCGTGCTGCATGCCATGGAGTCTGCGGATGCCGAGGCCGCCGTTTTTGGCGGCGTCTGTGAACCTGCCGATGCTGCCCCCAAACGCGTCCAGCAACTCATGAGCCCCAAAGCTGGTACCTTCGGCGCCCGTGATCCCCAACTGCTGTTCCATTCGAATGCGCAGCCCTATGCCTGCCGCGCGGCTTTTTCGCGCGAGCTGCTCAATCGCGAAGGTATTCGCTTCGCCCCCGGTTTGGCTTTGGGCGAGGACGTCGTCTTCCAATTTGCGGCTTATGCGCTTGCCCGCAAGACCGTCGTCATGCCGGACAAGTTCTACCACTACGTGATGGAGAGTGAATCGGCGACGCACGAGTTCAACAGTGCCGAGGCTCGCGCCAAAAAGCTTGACGCCCACATGAGGATGCTCGAGGAGGTCTTGGAGGACTGGGCGGCCTACGGTCTTTGGGACCTGTGCCCCGGCGAGCTGATAACTTGGTTTTTGGACCTAATTGTGTTCGACCTAGCGCGCTTGGATGCCGACGACTTCCATCGCGTGGCGGCTTGCGTCAACATGGACCTCACGACATTTTTGGGAACTGAGTGGGCGGATATGCCTGCTAAGGGCGCCGTTCGCCGTGTTGCCCACAAGCTCGTTGCGGCGACCTCGGGCGTTTCGATGGCAGACGCCACGCTGTTCTATCTTTCGACTCGCGGTCTCAAAGCCTGCCTGGAGCGCTTTATCTAATTCCAAGCGCTGCCGCCCGCCGCAACTCGGCTGCTAAAATAACCCTGTTACACGCTATTCAACAGGAGGTTCTCTTGCAGAACTCTGATAACCCTAAAGTTTCGCTGCTTGTCCCCATCTGCAATGTTGAGCGCTACCTGCGCGAGTGCCTCGATTCCGCCGTGGCGCAGACGCTCAAGGACATCGAGATCATCTGTATCAACGACGGCTCCACCGATAGCTCGCCAGATATCATCCGCGAGTACATGGAGCGCGATCCCCGTGTAAAGATGATCGACAAAGCCAACAGCGGCTACGGTGGCTCGATGAACTGCGGCCTGGAGATGGCGCGCGGTGAGTACGTGGGCATCCTTGAGTCCGACGACTTTATGTTTGAGGATTCGCTCAAAAAGCTGGTCGCCAAGGCCAATGCTGAGCATGCCGATGTGGTTAAGGGCGATTTTTACCTGTATTGGTCCACGCCCAGCGAGCGACGTGAGCTGTTTGGGATCATCGACGAGCATATGACGGGCGCCGCGTATCGCCCCGTCGATCGTCCGGGCATCTTCTACCGCAAACCTTCCATTTGGTCGGCTATCTATCGGCGCGAGTTCCTCAACGACAATCAGATTCGGTTCCTTCCCACGCCGGGTGCCTCGTATCAGGACGCAGGCTTTAACTTTAAGGTTTGGGCTTGCGCCGAGCGCGCCGCGTTTATTGCGGACCCCATTTTGTGCTATCGCCAGGATAACGAGAAGAGCTCCGTTAATTCGCCCAACAAGGTGTTTTGCGTGTGCGACGAATATGCCGAGATGCAACGTTTTTTGGACGAGCGCCCCGAGCTTAAGGCTCAGCTTCAGGGCATTTTAATGCGCATGAAGGTCGATACGTACCGTTGGAATGATGAGCGTCTGGTCGATGAGCTACGCGAGCAGTTTTGGGAGAAGGCTTCACCCGAGCTGAAGGCCGATTGGGATGCCGGTCGCTTTGACCTGTCGCTGTTTGATCCGCGTGGCGAGACCGACTTGCGCCTGATGGTCAAGTCGCCCCGCGCCTATATCGATTCGCGCTTTGACTTTAAGAAGCCCGGCAAGCTCAATACGTTTAAGCACTACTTTAAGATTGGCGGCCTGCCGCTGGTCTGGCGCGTGCTGACGTATCAGCGCACCTACGGCGACAACCCGCACCCTGATGACGTTCCGGCCGCACTGTAGGAGCGAGTGATTATGGTTACCCCCAAGATTTCCGTTGTCGTTCCCATCTATAAAGTGGAGGAGTGCCTGGCCTGGTGCCTGGACTCCCTGCTTGCGCAGGATATGCTCGATTGGGAGGGCGTGCTGGTCAACGATGGCTCACCGGATGGCTCGCGCGATATTGCGGCCGCTTATTGCGAAAAGGATGCGCGCTTTACGCTGGTCGATAAGGAGAACGGTGGCCTGTCGAGTGCACGTAATGCAGGCATCGCTGCGTCCACGGCGCCTATCGTCACGTTTTTGGATTCCGACGACCGGTTTACGCCCGATGCATGCCGCGTGATCGTCGATGCCTTTGAGTGCGAGGACTGCGACGTTTTGACCTTTGGCGCGAACCCGTATCCGCTGGAGGCGGGGTATCCGTGGCTTAACTATGTGCTGAGCCCACGCGATGTGTCATTTGCGGGCTATAGCACCGACCTGCTGTTTAAGGAGGCATCTCGCCCCTTTGCATGGCGCACCGCCTGCAAGCGTGAGTTTTTGCTGGGCAACGGGATCGTGTTCGACGAAACCGTTAAGTATGGCGAAGACCAGGTCTTCGATTTTGCCGTGTACGGTCGTTCGCACAAGACCGCGCTTATCTCGAACAAGCTGTATGACTACCGCGTGGCGCGCAAGGGCTCGCTCATGGACACCATGCGCTATGACGACGAGACGCGCCTGCTGGAGCACGTGAAGATTTACTCCGCGGTGCTGGCTGACTGGCAGCGCGACGGTCTCGATGCTCAGCATGCCGATGACCTGGCGTACTTCCTATGCGATCTGGTGCTGTACGATGCGCTCAGGTTGCTGGGCTCGGACTGCGGCAAGGTGTTTGCTGCCGTCGCCGCGGCCCTTTCCGGTTCTGCCGTGGGCAGCGATGCTGCGCTCGCACAATGCGCTCCTTCTGTTGCTGCTATGGTGCGTGCAGCGCTTACCAGCAAGGCCCCCAATGCCCGTGAGTGCAAAAAGCTCATGTTCGATTACGACGTCTTGAGGTTTGGGCGCTTGGGCGCCTGCAAACGCATGGCAGCGAACGCCCTGGGAAAGCGAGAAGTGTAGATGAGTATCAAGCGTTTGGCACTTTGCCGCAGCCAGGGCCGTCTTTTTGTGCTGCTTCGTTTTGCCGGTCAGGATGTCGCCGCGCTTATTGAGCGGGAGGGTTCTCAAGCGTTTGCCCATGCGACGACGAGCGGCTCTTGTGTGCCGTCGCTGGTGCTCCCGGTCGATCACGGCCGCGTGCTGGCGCTTTGCCCTTCCGTTTCCGATTACGAGCGCGAGCTCGCCGTCTTGGTGCTTCCGTTTTTGGATGGCTCGTCGATGAATGTCGTTTTTGCATCCGGTGGCCAAAGGTTGGGCTCCATTCGCCTCGATAGCCGCGTGGCCAAGCTGGAATCCAAGATTAACTACAAAGCAAAGCCTGCGCTGTGCGCACTTATCCGCGATGCGCAGCGTGGTGAACACTGCGGTCGCTACGAGATCGATGCCATTCGCTATTTGCCGGCAGACGCCGGCGCGGTGTGGCGCTATGAGGTTACCTGGGCGGGAGACTCCCAGTGCGCGCCTGAGCTTCAGATCTTCGATACGCATATGAATGCCATCGATGCTACCGTGCATGTGTTTGAATCGCAGGTCGATGTGCCGCAGCAGAATGGATGCCGTGTCAATAAAACGTATCTGAGCGTTGAGATGCCTCAAGATATACGAGATTTTGTCGCGATTGTGAGCGATTCCACAGAGCAGATCCAGAGCGGGTTTTGCGCCATGGATGGTCGCCTGTACAACGGCATGGTCGACGACAGCTGGAACCGCATGAAGGATGCACGCGCTGATGACGCAGCTTATCGACGTTGGTTTGAGCAACATCGCGCAAAGCCGGGCGATTTGGCGTGCCAGCGTGTCGCTTCGGCGGCCTTTGCCTATAGGCCGCTCGTGAGCATTGTGGTGCCGTGTTACAAGACTGATCGGGTTTACCTGCGCGAGCTGCTGGACTCGGTGATAGCCCAGAGCTATGACAACTGGGAATTGCTGTTCATGGACGCCTCGCCCGAATGGGATGCGGTGGCCAATCTTGCGGCAAGTGCCAACGACGAGCGCGTTCGTCGCATTGGGCTGCCCGGCAACGGCGGCATTGTGGTCAACACCAACGCAGGTATTGAGCAAGCGATGGGCGACTACGTCGCGTTCTTGGACCATGACGACATTCTGGAACCGGACGCGTTATTCCAGTATGTTTCCGCACTGAATAAGGCGGCCGAGGGCGAGCGTCCCCAGGTCCTGTTCTGCGACGAGGACGTGTTTCAGAAAACGGTGGAGTGGGGCCAGCCGGTCTTTAAGACCGTACTCAACGTCGACCTGCTCTATAGCCATAACTGCGTGACGCATTTCCTGATGGTGGAGAAGGCGCTCATCGATCACATTGGTTTGTCCCCAGAAGACGTTGCGGGCGCCCAGGACTACGACTTGACGCTTCGCTGCCTTGTAGCCGGCGCGCGCTTTGAGCACGTTGCGCATGTGCTGTATCACTGGCGCGTTCATCCGGGATCGACCGCCGACGGTTCTGCCGATAGTAAGCCGTATGCTATTGAAGCCGGGCGCCTTGCGCTGCAGCGCCACTTTAACGCGCTGGGCATTTGCGGAACGGTCGAGGAGACCGAGACGCCGTTTGTCTACCGTATGCGCTATGCGCTGCCAAAGCCTGCGCCGCTGGTGAGCATTGTGATTCCCACCAAGGATCACGTCGAGACGCTCGACGCCTGCGTGATGTCGATCGCCCAGAAGGCCACGTATGCCAACTACGAGATCGTCTTGGTGGAGAACAACAGCGAAGACCCGGAGACGTTTGCGTATTACGAAACCCTTCTGGAGCGCATAGCGGCTGCATCTGGTGGCAAGGGCACGGCGCGCGTTGAGTGGTGGCCGGGCGAGTTCAATTACTCCCAGATCATCAACTTTGGCGTTGAGCATGCCAAGGGCGACTATCTGCTGCTGTTGAACAACGATACCGAGGTCATAAGCCCCGGCTTTATTGAAGAGATGATGGGCTATCTGATGCGTCCCGATGCGGGCGTGGTGGGCGCCAAACTCTATTTTGCCGATCATCTGGTGCAGCATGCCGGCATTTTGGTTGGCGTGCGCGGCGCACTTGCCCATGCCAACCAGGACTTCTCGGCAAAGCGCGAGGGATACCTTGCCCGTGCTGTACGTCCCGGCAACTTTAGCGCCGTAACGGGCGCCTGCCAGATGGTTCGTCGCGACGTGTTTGAGCAGGTCGGAGGCTACAACGAGGAGTTCGCCGTCGGCTTTAACGACGCGGACTTTTGCCTCCGTGTGCGGGAGGCGGGCTACCGCACCATCTTTACGCCCTATGCCGAGCTGTACCACTACGAGTTCACCTCGCGCGGCAGGGAAGAGGCCAACGAGGAAAAGCTGCGCCGCTGGAAGCGAGAGCAGGCACTGTTCATGCAGCGCTGGCCGGAGTTCTTCCTCGATGGCGATCCGTGGTTGGGGCCAAACCTATCTGCCGAGAGTGAGTATTTCTCGCTTTAGACAATGGTTTAACTGCTGTCGAGAACCGCTAAGACCACTAAGGGCTATGCCTATCTGGTGCAAATGGTCGGTTACTCCATTTGGCAGCGCGCCAACTTGCATCGTGCCAAAAGTGCCATTGTGAGCGAGCGCGACGTCACCGAAGGCATTGCGCTGGCAGAGGCTCGTTTTCACGATGTTGTTCACGAGCCCGCGATTTCTGGACTGGGACTCAACGATATCAAATACCTTTTGGCCATGTGCGAGGATAAGCAGCAGTCCAAATCATCTGAGATTGCTAAACGCATGGGTAAAAAGACCAATGAGGTCAGCTCTATTAGGGCTAAGCTGCTTCAAAGAGAGGTTATTCAAGCTCCGCAGAGGGGCTACGTGCAGTTTGCCGTGCCGGACCTAGATATCTATCTGCGAGAGAACGCCGCGGAGATTCTCGAGCGGTTCTAAATCGAGGCATGAATAGCCGCCGGTTAACTGCCCTTGTCGACTTGGCTCGCGTCCCCCCAATCTAGTAGACTCTGAACCGTTGCTAGATTGGGGGGATTTTCCATGAAACGCTCCATGAAACGAGTTTCCGGGGCCGTTCGGATGCCGTGGCGCAGCAGGGACTTGAGCTTCTCGGCGAACACCTGCTCTTTCGAGTTCGCAAGCAGGCAGACGCCCTCCTGCCGGTGTGCCACGTCGAACCACAGCTCGTCCTGCTCCATCGCGGCGCTCGCGTGGACCCCCAGGTCGAGCTTCGTGTCGAACGTGCTGCGCCCGTCGCTGACCTTGAGGTTGACGCGCCTGCCCTTGTAGTCCTGCTGCGACAGCTCCTCTATCTCGCCGGCGATGCGGACGGTTACGCCGTCGCCGAGGTTCGAGAGGGCGGACACAAAGGAGCGAATGGAGGCGTCGGTCATCGGGTACCGCACGAAGTCGAGGTCTATGTCCTGGGTTGCGCGGCGCCCGCTCCCCGACAGCGCGCACATCAGGACCCCTCCCTTGACCGTCACTCGGTCGCGCATGCCGGATGCCGCCAGCTTCGAGAGGATCACGTCCTGGCAGACGCGCGCGGTCGCGTTGAGGCAGGAGTAGCCCTCCTCGCGCTCGTAGCGCGCCCTCATCTCGTTCAGGTCCATCAGAATACCTCCTCCATGGCGCGCTCGAGGTGTGCCTCGCCGTGCGGGATTGCCTCCGCGTAGTTCTGCAGCCTGTATATGTCCAGCCGCTCCGACCGCCTGCGGAACGAGGCGACGGCCTCCCGGTAGAGGTCGTAGGGCAGCTTGTTGCGCGAGCGCATGAGCTCGAGGAGCATGCGCTCGGGGTCGTAAGCGGCAAGCTCGGTCCCGTCCACCGAGACGGTCGACCTCCCGACGCCCAGCCATCCCTCCGGGATGAAGTGCTGGCGCACGGCGGCGTCGCGTATCTTGGTCCCACCGCGCTTCGTGGCCAGGTCGATCCGGTCGGGGGGCGCGGTCACGAGCCCGTGGGCGTAGAACGCGGTCTGCCCGGTCAGGATGCCCCCGGGTAGCGCTTCGCGATCACGGCGAGGGCGTCCTCGTCCCGGTTGGTCGAGTACATCCCTCGGCCGACGGGGTGGAGCGTCCCTTCCGACACCGCCTTGCGAACGCGGTACCTGCTCCCGAGTTCAGCCAGCGCCTCCCGGTAGGTGATCACCATGCCGACCTCCCCTCGAAAGCCATATAAGCCTACATCTGATGACAATTGTAGGCTTATATGGCTTTTCATGGAACGACTCATTGCGGCACCTCCCTCGCCATGACGGTGCCTTACTTTGATGACCCTTTCCTCGTTTGCATCTGCTATATGAAGGAACGTCGATTCTGGTGCTCGGGCGAAGGCGCTACGCGATGAAATTCTCCACCAGCGTAACCATGGAGTCCTTCTCGCTTGGGTCAGAGAGGGCAATCATGAGCGTCATGGCCGCGAGCGCGTTGCCCTCCACGCGGAGTCTCTCTCCGTCTCTGAGAACTCCGTTCTTATCGAGGAAGTGAATGAAGAGCGCCGCTGCAGAGCGCTTGTTGCCATCCAAGAATGGATGGTCCTTCACTACGAGGTAGAGAAGGTTGGCGGCCTTTGCTTGAACGGAGGGATATAGGTCTTGGTCGCCAAAGCCCTGATAGAGGGCGCTGATGATTCCGGCGAACTGGTTGTCCCGCTCTCGTCCGAACAGAGTGGACGACGAGTAGAACGGTAGGCTGCGGACGACTTCGAGGGCTTCGGTGTAACCGAGCTCCCAGTTGGGCTCGTTGCCCTGGGGCGCCTTCATCCTTCCCGTGTCGTATTCATCGAGCAGAGTCAGGCTCGGAAGGTACTTCTGTAGAATTTCTGCCGCACCGGAGAGTTCCGGAGTACTCGACCTCTCGAGGACCTTGAAGACCGTTCCGAGCGCCTCGAGTCTCTTTTGGTTGATGGAGTATCCCTGGAGTAGATGCTGCTTGAGCACGCCATTTGCCCACCGGCGGAAGTACACGCCCTGCTGAGACTTCACGCGGTAGCCAACCGAGATGATCATGTCGAGGTTGTAGTGCTCGACCTGACGTTTGACCGTTCTTGTTCCCTCTAAGCGAACTATTTCAAAAAATGAAATAGTTCGAATTCCGGCAAGCTCTTCCTTTGCTGCGGAATGAATGTGCTTGGAGATAGTCGGCACTCCGCGCCCGAACAACGTCGCCATCTGCTGCTGGGTTAGCCAGACCGTATCGCCGTCGACGCGCACGTCAAGGTGGACTGCGTGGTCGGGGTCCTCGTACAAAGCGATCTGCTGGCTTGCGTTGGAATTGTCCATGATGTATGCCCCTTCGGTTTAGTCGACATGCTATGATCCGCACGCCGGAGGACGAGTGGTTTCAACATGCCGGTATTGCGTAGCTTCAACCGGCATCCCGCCGGTCAGTCGGCGTCGCGTGCGCCGGCTAAGCCAGGGTCGGGGCAGCGGGGATCCGCGGCGCCGGCGCTTCGTACCATTGGGGGCCTCCGAAGCGACTTTCACTCTGTCTTATTCTGGTAGATACAGTGTACCACGAAACGCGAACATGCGTACGTATTTCTGTTTAAATTTTAGCTGGACGCGGCGGTGTGTCGTCCTCTGCCTTGTTCTCCGAAGCCAGCTGTATTCCGGGCCGCGGTTCTACAAGGCAGGGGGTAGTCAGATGGATAGGATTATCCTTCTCCTACTTCTCTTGACCTTCCTGGTCATCCTGAGCAAGTAATGGGCTTTAGTGGGTGCCAAGCTCTACTTTGCTGGCCATCTGGTTCAGCTAGCTGGCATTGTGGTCGGCGTGCGCGGCGCCCTTGCCCATGCCAACTGGGACTTTTCGGCAAAGCGCGAGGGATATCTTGCCCGTGCCGTGCACCCGGGCAACTTCAGCGCCGTTACGGGCGCCTGCCAGATGGTCCGTCGCGACGTTTATGAACGGGTTGAAGGCTGCGACGAGAAGTTTGCCGTCGGTTTTAACGATGCGGATTTTTGCCTGCGCGTATGGGGGCTACCGCACCATCTTTACACCTTATGCTGAGCTGCACCACTACGAGTTCACTTCGCGCAGCAGGGAAGAGGCCAGCGAGGAAAAGCTGCGCCGTTGGAAGCGCGAGCAGGCACTGTTTATGCAGCACTGGCTGGAGTTCTTCTTGACGGGTGATCCGTGGCTGGGGCCGAACCTTAGCAGCGAGTGCGTGTATGGTGCGCTGAAAATTACTGTGCTTGTTCTGGCTTGTTGCTAGGCGTAGCGCGCGTCCCGCCGGTTGAGAAGCTCGCAGTAGTTCGACACCGCCTCTACCTGCGGCGCCTGCTCCTACGGCTCCTCCGGCTGCCCTTGCTGCCCTGCGGCTTACCATCCTACTCACCCACGTATGACTCCCGTGCCCCGAGCGGGCAAAAGGAAATGCCCACAACGTCTCCGTTGCGGGCATTCTCCGGGCCGGCCACAAATAGCTTTATCGAATCCGATTGCTCTTCATCATCCGGATCGTTGGCGTCTCGTCGGCAAAGTCATCGTCTATCTGTAGTTCAAGGGGCACCGTAATGGAGCTTCCCAGCGCGGTCGCGGTTCCCGGGGCGAATGCGGGAAGGCGCATGACCTGGCCATTTGATATGGAAGGGATATTGCGGCGAACGTAATCGAGGTCGTAAGAGTTCTGAATGCGGTGGATTATGAAGGTTCCCGTCTGAGAGAGCACGACGCGGGAAAGCTCACTGGGGATTTGGCTGATGGCGGTAAGGTAAATGCCAAACTTACGGCCCTCCCGTGCAATTCGATTGAACACTGAGTCGTCTGTCAGGTCTGCATCCCTGATATAGCGATGCGCCTCGTCAAAAATGAGATAGATGGGTGTCGAGGAGCCTCTTCCTGCATCTAGGCTAGCCTGAAAGAGGGTGCGCGCAACGTAGTGGGAAAACAACTTCAATCCTGACTCGTCGATTATCTGAGATACGTCTAGCACAAGAATGCCATGCCCCTTGTTTAAGAGGGCAGCAATTGACTCGCCCCGCTCAAGTGAGAAGAGGTCTTGCGAATACCTTTCCCTAAGGTTTCTAAGCTGAGTAACCAGCCCCTCTGAATACGACCTTATCTGACGGTTGCCCCGCACTTCTTCTTCGTCGAACACGAAGTCAAGCGCATCAACGACGTCAGAGATTGAGACCTCGCTTTTAGGTTTTTCGTACTCACATAAGATGCGTTCGATATTGGGAAGTCCATCGGACATGTATTCGTCCTCGATGAACTCCTTCAAAAGGGACTCAAGCCCTTCGACGACATCTTTCGATATGTTTCCGTATTCCAGGTTGAAAGACACTAACAGGTTATGAGCGGTCTGAGGGCGAGAGAAAGGTCCGGACTCGCGTTCGAGAATCTTGTTAAGTTCTCCCTCAATCGGCTGGTAATACTTTGAGACCTGAAACTTCCTCGCTGCGTGGCTATCGATGCTCGTGTCCCGAATTGCGGTATATGCAAAGGCAGCAAATAGCTTCTTCTTGCCCTCCTCGTTGAGGTGGGAGTATCTCACGGCCCTCTCAAGCAGAGGTTTCTGGATGCGTCGCGAGGGGTCGAGAATAGCTGACCAGTCATCCATCGACAACTCTCCGGGCGCGAGGTGGTACTCATCAGCGCCGATTCGTCTCGTGCAGCCGTAACCGCCGCGCGTGAGAAAGTCATAATCGCCGTGCAGATCGAAGACGAAGAATCGGGGCTCTGCATCGAGCGCGTCCTCGGCATCTAAGAGCGATGCCGCCCTATCAAGCAGGAGCCGCGCGGTTGAGGACTTTCCCGAGCCGGTATTACCGAGAATAGCGAGATGACCAGAGAACAGGGAATCGATATCAAAAGTGGGTCTTACTGAATCGTACCCAGCGAGGGACCCAATCTCGACTCCTTCCCGCACGCAAAAGACCCTCTTGAGGATTGATTCATCGCAGGCATAGACATTGGAGCCGACCATGGGGAGGTCTACTACGCCGGGCACGTAGGAAGATCCTTCAATCTCTCCAATGGGGACGGCGGTGAAGATATAGCTCGTGCTAAACCTCGACGAAGGCTGGTCGGAATACGGCCTCTCGGCCTCTTCTACGGAAGTCACGCGAAAAAATGATCTTTGTCGAGATAGAGAGATAGGAAAAGAGATATTGATTGAGCCCGTTTAGATGCCTTGGCTCGCCATCGAGCATCCGGTCTGAAAAGTCGGAACGTGATGCGCGTAGTCTTATCTTCTCCTGATCCATATAGCAGATGGTGCCGATGAGCCAACCCGGATTGGGAACCTCATTAGTCATTCTTGTCACCAAGCCCCAAAGATCCAGATGCCACATCGTCTCCGAAGGTGATCTCGGGCCCGATAAAGTCAGCAAATTCCGAGAAGTATAGCGGGCGCTTGCGGTCCAGTTCCCTTTCACTTGGATATACGAAATAGGTGTTCGCGCCACCTGCCTTATCGTAGAACACACGTGTAGGGGAACCGACATCTGCTTCTGCCGGGTTGCCGATAAAGGCGAGGAGCGTGAAATCGGGCCTCGCAAGAGCCTGGCTGATAAGGTTTGATATGTGAGAGTCCGCGAAGCTGAATCCACAAGTCAGAAGGACTGTGTTGGGGACGGCGAGGGCATTTACGAACTCGCGGAACATATCGCTATAGGGGGAGCCCTGGGTCAAGGCGTATTTGGAAGTCATCGGGGCGATAAGTTGTCTGTCGCCTTGGTACTCGTCGGTGATGTCGGGAAACCTGGGGACCCTTACGACGTTTCCGTCATAAATCCTCCAGTTGATGGACCCGTGCATCTTGTAAAGGCGAAAGAAGGGGTTCACCGGTTCGTAGTGATCCCTGAATCTCTCGTCGAGGTCAATCGGCCTGCGATGGTATTCCCGCGGGTTGAATGTGGGTATCAGCCCGTTCGAGAACCCGTCCACATAGGCGTAGCCGCTCGATTCAAGGGCCATCTCATGAAATAGGTCGTAGTTTGTTGTGAAGAGATTAACGACGTCGAAGGCAGCTTGACCACCGCGCGCAAGGATCTGTCGCGATACGCCAAGTCCCTGAACAAACTTACGATAGCTATCAAGGACGTCGGAGTGCTCCGCGCTGTATTTGATGTCGACGGACTCGAGAAAGGCCTTGCGAACTGCATCGGAAACCCTCTTGTCGTCATCGGCGCTATCTAGAGAGCCCTCGATGCGCTGACTCAGCCACGAGAGGAGGTTCTCTATGTTCGAGTACTTCGCAGGGTCTTCGTTATCTCGACAGGCAATTTTAGTTATCCGACTTTCCAGAAGGATAGATAGATCGGGATCGTTGAGCTTGAGGTCCGCTCGCAAGTTCCTGAAGGTTTCACCCATCAGGGGAATGGCCGGAGTAGATGCGCCAGAGCCGATAAGCGTGGCTAGGTTAATCGACCTGGAAAGAATGCCTTGAACAAAATGTCTGGCTTCTACCGCGTTTACCTCACGCCTTGTTGCACCCCTCTGCAAGGTAAAAAGGGGTTTGGAGGATTCTTTCTGCATATCGGAGGACACGTTGCCCGGTATGTTTATTGCGTTGTCAGACATGCATGCTCCCAATAAACTCAAGAACTCCTGCTCGAACGCGCCCGGGAACTGAAACATCCGCTCCTTGCCCCCGATGCTCACGTAGATCGAGCCACCGTCTATCCTCGTCACGGTGCCGGCGCCCCATGCCTTGTGGCGCACCTTGCACCCGGCCCCCAGTGCGTTCAACTGGGCCTTGTTCGACGCCGGCCGCGCCGCTGTCGGCCGCGGTTTTCGGCTTCTCTGCAGCCTTTCTCGTCGCGACGGCACCGTGTATGCAGTCGGTCGCGCTCTTGCGGTAGCGCGAGGCCACCACGGAAAGCTTGCGTCGCAGCACCTCAGCGAGGAAGTTGCCGTTGTCGTACGGCGGCTCCAGGAACCGGGAGTCGATGCGCTCCGTCTCGGATTTCACCATGTCAAGCATGGCGTTCACCTCGCACTCGTTGGTGAAGACCTCGCCAACGTCCTGAACGCGCTCCTTTGATTTACCCTGTACAGCCAAAAAACACCCCTTAGCCCATGCCGGCGGATCAGAAAACCGCAGCATAAAACACTAGTGAACAATTCTAACAGAAGGTGCGGACGCAATATTGCATCTGTTCCCAAGCGGAGCCTTTGCAGCAACCGCCACGGGACGCAGGCCAACCGTTCATTATTATGCCCCCCCAGCGGAGCAACCACTGCCACGTGCTCGCCCGTCGGGGGCCGCCCGCGCCGAACTTGCGTTCGCTCCGGGTGCCGAGCTGGGTCGGTCGCGCCGCGGGCCGCCCATGCGCGTGGAATGGCCTCGTAGCCGAGTCCCAGGTACGCGAGCACCGGTGTCGCCGCCGCGCCCGCGATGCCCAGCCAGAACGCCAGCGGCTTCGTGCGGACCCTCCAGTTGATGCCCATAGGTCTTCTCCTTCCATGGGCAATTCAAAGGGGCTGGTCGCCTGCGCGCCGCGGAGGAGGCGCAGGTACAGCCCGTACGTGGGCGAGGTCTACGTGGCGCCTGGGAACACCTGCCTGGACGAGAGGGGCAGACACCGCTTCGCGGCTAGCCAAACGGGCTGTGGGTCACAGGCATCACGGAATTCCGCATCCCCGCCGGCAAGTGCACCTCTCGCCGGCGATCAATTGCTTCAACGGAATGCCCGTCGGCTGGTCCATCGGCACGCCCCCGAACGCGGTGCTTGCCAACTCATCGCTCCTGCGGGCCTGCTCGCAGCTTGCGTATGGTGAGCACCACTGGGTGCACTCCGACCGCGGCAGCCATTACCGGTGGCCCGGTTGGATCGCCATCTGCGATGGGCACGGCATCGTGCGCTCGATGACGAGGAAGGGGTGCTCACCCGACAATTCAAGGGCGGAGGGCTTCTTCGGCAGGCTGAAGGTGGAGTCCTTCCACGGAAGGGGCTGGGACGATGCTGGCATGGGGGAGTTCATGGAGATGCCGGACGCCTATCTGTTCTGGTACCGCGACAAGCGCCGCAAGAGCGACCTGGGCTATATGAGCCCGATGCAGTTCCGAAGAAGCCTAGGTCCTGTAGCGTAGGAACACAGTCCGGGGTTTCCACTGCAGTCCCCGGTGTTCAGTTTAGCCTTGACAGAAGCAGTCCACCTGGAGCGCAACGTCGCGGAGTGGTGCCGCCACAAGCGCGTCGGGGGCGCCACCGTTGCCGCGCTGAAGGCCGCCTTCATGGACAAGCTCGGTAAGGTCGCGTAGGATATCGGCCGACAACGGCCCTGGAGGGGCTTACACCACTTTTCGTGACACAACTTGCCCTCCAGGTGTAATTGGCTAAATTGTTGGTATGCGGGATACGTT
Source organism: uncultured bacterium (assembly GCA_905215835.1). GTDB lineage: Bacteria > Actinomycetota > Coriobacteriia > Coriobacteriales > Coriobacteriaceae > Collinsella. The sequence goes on from CAJMRR010000017.1 coordinate 16,631, forward strand.
AGCGACTCATAAAAGTTGCACGGTTGATGGGGGAGAGTTTGGGACGTTCAAAAGGGCGCAATTCAAAGGTTGAGCTTCTGCGCATCATCTCGATGTGGTTCATAGTGGCTCATCATTTCGTGATTCATAATGCTGAGCCTATTTCCGTTTTCCCCGGGACCGTTGCACGCATGGTACTGCACGGCGTGTTGTACCCTTCGGGGCGTATTGCCGTTGCCGTGTTTTTTATCATTACGGTGTGGTATCTGGCCGACGCGCAACTGACACTTAAGGGTCAGCTGCGAAGGGCTTGGACCCTGCTGGGGCAGATGCTCTTTTACAGTGTGCCGCTCGTCCTGTACTTTGGCGTGTTTAATGCGGGGGATGGGCTGCAAGCTGGAGAGCTGATGGCTGCCGTCTTTGCTCCGCTCGCCTCGCTGTGGTGGTTTCCTACGGTGTATATTCTGCTGATTCTTGTGGCACCCTATCTGTTCGACGGGTTGCGTGCGTTGACGAGCCGGCGGCTGGGCGAGCTCTGTATGCTACTGGTCGTGCTATATGGGGTCTTGCCCGTTGTGCCGTATTCGACAATTGGTGGCTTTGTTTCCTCCCTGACGGGTCAGACGGTCGTGATCGCGTGCGTGACATGTTGGTTTAAGTGGCATTATTGCGGTGGGGCGGGTCCGAGGGTTTTGGTGCTGCCCGTTCTTTCGTACGTTGCTGTGTACGTTTGCTACTTTGTGGCTCAAAAGGACGTGCTCCTTTTGAGCGCTTTCGCTTCCAGCGTGTACGGATCGGTGGTGACTAATCCTGGAAGCCTCTTGTCGCTTGCGATCGCACTTCCGGTGTGCTTGTTTGTCTTTAATGCTCAACCTGCGCATTGGCCTGCTGTCAATTACTTGGCCACGTTGTCGTTTGGCGTGTACCTTGCCACGGACAGCGCGTACATGCAGGAGCTGCTGTGGAAGAACTTGCTTGTGTTCTCCCACTGCCACCCAGCGTGGGGGCTGCTGTCCGTAATGCTTGTAGTGACCGGCGTGTATGTTGTCGCGTCCTGCGTCGAGGCGATTCGACAGGTTCTGTATCGGGCGCTGTTCAAGCATCCGGGTAGGGTGTTTGATGTTTTGTGGGACAAGATTGCAGGGGTCTCTTTGCCAAGGTAGGCCATTGTTGGGCCAAGTCCCAAGCTGTGCACAAATTCGTAATCGCGTTTCTCCTACGCTGCCTTCCTCAGCTCGGTTCCGATAATGGTGTAAGGGCGAAATTGGGTTAACAGTAGGTCAAGTAATTCAGTTAGAATTGCTTGAGCTCTATTTTGTTTTGGTTAAAGTCTAATATTTAGATTTACGTAATTTATTGGGAGTGCATATATGAAAAAGGTTCGTTGCGCAGTTGCTAATTTGGTTACCGCTGCTCTGGTTTCCTCTTCCTTCCTTGCTCCCGTTTCGTCGGCCTATGCACTTGAGTTTTCCTCGCTCTCAAATAATGAAGCCGAGACCTCTAGCTCCTCTTCACTTTCGGATTTCGTTTCCGAGGATACTGAGAAGACCGCCGAAGCCGACTCTTGTAATTCGGAAGTCGAATCGGCCGCTCAGCCGGCCCAATCTCCCGATTCCTCTTCTGTCGATGCCTCTTTCCAATACTTGTACATTGCGCAGCCCTCTCTTTCTTTGGGTGCTATGCAAGAGGCGGCGTTCGCAACTGCATCTGATTCTGATGTTTTGACCTCTGCGTCCCTATCATTCGTCAGCAATTTTGGCGAAGAGCGCTCCGTTGAAGCTTCGGCTTTCTCTGGGAATGCTGCGGGCTTTACATTCGGACAAGATTTGTTGGTAGCGCGGTATTTTTTAACCGGTATTACGTATCAGGTGAAGGATTCGAACGCAGTCTATTCAGTGGACCTCTCGTCTGAGGATTACAGCTTTGACGTAGTCAGTTCGTCTTCTTCATCTGATCGCGTTGACAATTCCGATGATATGTCGGTCTACTATGCCGATGAGAACGGCAATCCTGTCGAGGCTTTCTCTATTGAAGAGGCGCTTTCCGGTTCTGAAGATGATGACGGCATTGCGGCTTATAGCATCGATTCCCGTTCAGCTCGTAAAAACGTTCGTGTGATTGCACTTGATGCCGGTCACGGTGGATCCGATTCTGGCGCTCAGGGCAATGGGAAGAGCGAAGCCGACTTAACTTGGAAGATTGTTAGCGCGTGTAAGACCAAGCTTGAGAATTACGGATTTAAGGTAATTCTCGCTCGTGAGCAGTCGGGCAGTTACGGAAGCAACGACTTCCTTTACCGCGTTCAGCGTTGCGTCAAACAGGGCGCTCAGGCCTATATCAGTTTCCATATCAATTCGGGTTCGTCCGCAGCTCATGGTGCCGAGGTATATTCGCCTACCGTGAACGGGGCTGACTATACCCAGGTTTCGTACGAACTGGCCCAGAAGGTTCAGAACAATCTTGTTGCTCTCGGACTTACAAACCGTGGCGTCTTTCAGATGCAGGTAGGCGACGAATTCGCCGTTATTCGTTGTGCTCGTGAAGCTGGAATCCCCGGTATTTTGATTGAACACGGATTTATCTCCAATTGGGGCGATGCGAACAAGTACTTTAGTGATGCCGGGTGCAAACGTCTTGGAGAAGCTGATGCGGATGCCATCATCGCGCAGTTCCCCAAATCCTCTTGGCTTGATTATTCGTCTGTTTTCGATGCCGACTACTATCTCAATAAGTATCCAGATGTTAACGAATGGGCAAACGGAAGCAAAGATAAGGCCCTGGATCACTTCATCAACTACGGCATGTCGGAGGGCCGCCGCGGCTCCGAGGCGTTCGACGTGCAGAGCTACTACAATGAGTACCCCGATCTCCGCGCCGCCTTTGGCACCGACCTCGCCAGCTACTACTCGCACTACCTTATGTACGGCAAGAAGGAGGGGCGCCACGCCACCGGCTGCTCGAAGCTCAAGGGCGCCGCAACCAAGGCAGGCGGCGTGGGCTACGCTCCCGTCTACGACCCCGAGTTCTACCTCTCCCGCAACGGCGACGTCGAGAAGGCCTTCACTAAGTCGACCTACGGCGGCGTGACTGTGGTCGACGACTCAGCCGTCCTGCGGCACTTCATCAACTACGGCATGTCGGAGGG